>JAAYVJ010000001.1 GCA_012517265.1 Planctomycetota bacterium
ATCAGGAGCGTCACGAGCACAATCAGCAGCACAACGCCGAGCATCGTGAAGTTGTCGTTTTGGGAACGGCCGGTGTTCAACCGCCGGACCGCTTCCCATCGCTCCAGAACCGACAGCGCCAAGGGGACATGTTCAATGCCTGGCATAGGCGTCCTCGAAGATGGAGGGCCGATTCTCCCTTCGAGAGAACTGCGACCCACGCACGTTCAACCATCCATTATCCTTCATCCTCTGCCGACTTACCGGATGAGACTCGTCAATTCGCGGAGAATGTCGTTGGCCACCGTGATGGTCCGCGCGTTCGCCTGGAAGCCGTTCTGCGCTTCGATCAGGCTCACGAACTCCGTGGCCACATCCGCGTTGGATTTCTCCAGCGCGCTGCCGTGGATCGCGCCGGCACCGGTACTGCCCGCCTGCGTGATCACGGCCCCTCCGGAGTTCGCCGAAGGAGCGAAATAGCCGTTGCCGACCCTTTCGAGACCCGCAGCGTTGCGGAAGAGACCGACCGCCAGCGTCGCCAGATCCTTCTTGACGCCGTTGGTGAACGCACCGATCAGCACGCCTTCGCTGCTGACCGAAACTGCCGACAGGTTTCCGGCCTCGTACCCGTCCTGCTCGCGCGCCACGGCAGTCGAATTGCCTGCGAACTGCGTCAGGCCGTCGAACGAGCCGGCCGTTCCGAAGTCCAGCGAGATCGTCTGCGGATGGGCCACGTCATGGGTGAAGGAGACGACGAACTCGGTCGCTTCGCCCTGGGGGACCCCCATGAACGCACCGCTCTGCGGATCGAACTGCAGCCCGTTGACCCGGCGATTCTCGGGACTGAGTCTCAACACGTTTCCGCTCATCGAGGTCAGCACAATGTCCCAGGTGTTGATCTCGTCGGTGCGCACCAGGGCGGCCGAGAGCACGTGTTTGCCACCCTGCGTGTCGTAGACGGCGATGTTCGTGGCCTTGGACTCGTTCCCGCCGACGGAGGTCATCTCGAAATACGCCGGCATTTCGAGCGAACCACTGCCGGAGTAGGACATCGACAGATCGGTTCTGCTGTATCCCGTCTCGTTGTCGGTGATCTGGATCCTGCCGTTGACAAAGGACGCGGTGGAGTCGGTCAGCACGTTGTTGTTGAGATGATCGATCAGATCCGCGATCGTGGTGGTCCCCGTGACCGTGAACGTCAGACCGCTGCTCAGATCGCTGCCGTCCTTGTTGTAGCCGGAGAACGTGATGGTCCCCGTCTGGCCCGCGCCCAACTGCCCGCCGGTGCCGGAGCCGCCGCTGAACTGGTCGAGTTGGTCGAGCTGGGTGGTGTCCAGGGCGTCGGTTCCCTCGTTGACCGTGTAGACGACGGTCGACACGAGGGATTGCGCCCTCGCGCTGCCTACGGCGTCCGAGCTGAGGTTGCCGGTGAACTTCACCTCCGAGGTGGCCGTCGCCGGCAGCGCGACGTCGTACGGAATCCGGATGCTGCTGTCGCCGGGAATTTGGAATCCGTCGGCCTCGCCCGTCAGACCGATGCGCTGCACCCGGTAGCCGGTGGCCGGATCGACCAGACTGCCGCTCTCGTCGACGCCGAACGCCCCGGCGCGCGTGTACAATTGCTGTTCGCCGTTGTTGACGACGAAGTAGCCCTCGCCTTCGATGGCCACATCGAGCGGGTTGCCGGTGTTGACAATGCTGCCCTGGGTCATGTTCGGTGTGATGCTGACGACGCCGACGCCGCTGCCCATCTGCTGCGGGTTGGTGCCGCCGACCTGGTCCGTCGGTTGCGACGCCTGCGAGAGGGTCTGGCTCAGCAGCTCGGCGAACCCGATGCGGCTGGCCTTGAACGACGTCGTGTTCACGTTCGCCAGGTTGTTGCCGGCCACGTCGAGCATCTTCTGATGCGCCTGCAGTCCGGTCACGCCGGAAGACAATGCGTACGACATGTAGGTCTTCTCCTACTTGAATGCGGATGCGTCATCAATCCCGAATCGATGTGACATCCGACAGGTTGACGTTCTCGTGTTCCAAGGTGAGGACGATCTCCCCGTCCTCGCCGATGGTGACTTCCTCGACCTTGCCGGTCCGCGTCTCCGTGGACCCGTCCGTCGCCGTGCCCTCGAACGAAACCTCCTTGCCGATCAGCGAACTGGCGTAGTTGCGCTGGACCGAATCGAGCACCTTGCTGAACGAGTTGTTCAACGTCTCCATCTGCTGGAGCTGGGAGAACTGCGCCAGCTGCGCGGTCATGTCCGCGTTGTCCATCGGATCCAGCGGATTCTGGTTCTGCATCTGCGTCACCAGCAGCGTCATGTAATTCATTTGCAGATCGCTGGCGGTCTTCGTCGTCCCTGATACGGCCATCTGACAACGCTCCTTATATAAGTGGATACGTTCGCGTCCGGCGCACGGCCACGCATGCGACGTCCGGCGGGAGGAGCTTAGCAACCAGTGTGCCAGCGAAGCGCGTCCTGCGAGATTGCTGCAAGAGAAACTGCGGGAACCGGCGTCAACGGGCTGATCGGCGGGTTCGAGGCGGCGGCCGCCCGCGACTCCCGAAGCCCCGCCGGGAATCTCCGCGGGGAAGAATCTTCCTCCCCCTGGAAAAATTTTCCTGGAGCTCAGCGCGGGTGCCCACGGCGCCGCGCCGACTCGGTGACATCATCGCGTCCCATAAGAACTCCGACGGGCTTCCTGTCTCCACCGGACGCCTCGCGGCCGATTCGGACCGCCCCATCGCACCGTCCCATAAACAGAGAGGACCATGTCACTCGGCCTGGGCGAAGGGAGCAAGTGACATATCCCGCGTCCAATAAAAATTAAAGATGTCACGAACCACCAGTCGATTTGGGGGGTGTCTCCGTCGCGGTGGCAGGACGACCAGACCATCGGTGAAACAAGGAATCAGAGAATCGGGGAGATATGAGTCATCTGAGAAGGATCGTCGTAGTCAGCAAGAAGTCGCAGATTCACGCCGTGGCGCAGGAACTGGCGAACGAGGTGTTCGCGGCCGATGATCTGGCCGAGGCCGCCGAGATCGTTGCAACCGTGTCGCCTGACGTGGTGGTTTTCGAAGGCGGGTTTGCCCCGTCCCACCTGCGAGCTTGTCTGACACGAACATTACAGGACCCTCAATCCTCTCCCATGGCCGTGGTGATCCCCGCGCCGGACTGCCCGTTCGGCGACGACGAATACAAGCAGGCGGGCCTTGTCGTCTGCCCCGGGGAGCAGGAGAATCTCGCGAAGCTGCGCGAGGTCGCCGCCGCCGTCCAGGAGACCGCGCAACAGCAGATCCTCGAACGCGACGATACGGAGCTCTTCCTGGATGAGACGGCGGCCGCGGTGGCGATGGCCGGCCGAAGCCCCGCCATCGAGCAGACCCTCCGAATGATCAAGCTCGTGGCTGCCAGCCGATGCAACCCCATTCTGATCGTCGGCGACACCGGCACCGGCAAGGAAGTGGCCGCGCGGGCCGTCCACACCCTGCGCCACCGCGACCAACCGTTCGTCGCCGTCAACTGCGCGGCGCTGACCGCCACCTTGCTGGAGAGCGAACTGTTCGGCCACGTCAAGGGGGCGTTCACCGGCGCCGATCGCGACAAGACCGGGCTGCTCGAAACGGCCGAAACCGGGACGATCTTCCTGGACGAGATCAGCGAGATGCCGCTGGAACTGCAGGCCAAGCTGCTGCGCATCCTCCAGGAACGCTCGTTCCGCAAGGTGGGCGGCGTCAAGGACATCGAGTGCAGGGCCACGATCATTGCCTCCAGCAACAGGGACCTCAAGAAAGAGGTCCGGGAAAAACGATTCCGCGAGGACCTGTACTACCGGCTGAACATCTGTCCGATCCTCATGGCTCCTCTCCGATCGCCGGAACGACGGCAGGACATCCCCCTGCTGGCCCAGCACTTCCTGAAAACGTCGAACATCTGCTCGCACAGACCGACCCCGGTCGTCTCCATCACCAGACTCGCCCTGGAGGCGCTCTCGCGGCACAGTTGGCCCGGGAATGTGCGGGAGCTGCGCAACGTCATCGAGCGGGCCATCATGTTCGAGACGACGGACAAGATCGGCCTTTCCAGCATCATCATCGACCCCATCGACGGCGAGCCCCTTCCCCTGGCTCCCAGCACCGACGCACGTCGAAAGGACTTCTCGCTGGAGAAGGCCGAACGCGAGTTGATCGCCCGCGCCCTGCACGAGACGGGCTGGCAGAAGACCCAGGCCGCCGCTCTCCTGGGCATCACGCGCGCCACGTTGTACGCCAAGGTCAAGCAATACAACCTACAGAAGGACAAGCCCGGCGTCGAAGGGGTTTCGCTGCCGGCCTCCGAACCGGCCGAGGCCCTGTCCTCTTCCGCCCCATGCTGAAGAAACTTCCGGACTCCACGAGAGCCGGCTGCAGGGGCCCGGCGTCCTGCAATGTCTCGTCCCACCGGAAGGAAGCCCAGACCGCCAATCTTCGTCTGCGCGGACTCCCGGCCCGGCGACGCAATCCCACGCCTGTCAGAAAATCCACCGGCCCGTATAGAATCCTGACACCGCACGCACCCGTCGCCAAACGATGAGTTCTCCCCCAGCGGCCTTGCGGCCGCGATGCGCACGGTTCCTGCGGCGTCACGGAACATCAGGCGATTTGGCACAGATGTTGCTTGGGAAGATGCGACTGGGGCGCGCGCATCGGCGGCGGACGCAATCAGGCCGTGTGCGGCAGGCGCCCCGTGTGAAACGCGTGACCAGAAGAATGTTCCGAAGAAAGAGACAACCGAACCGCCAAGAGCCAGGGCAGCCGCAGATGCCGTCCGAGGGCGACCTGTTTGGTCTCCCAATGGGCGACCATCCGGAAGACAACGACGTTTTCTCGTCGCTGGTCAGCTTCACTGCCGAGCCCGAGCCGCCCGTGCCAAACGCGGCGCCGCCCATCCGGCTCCACCCCGGACGTCCGTCTCTGCACCTTGACCGCTTCTCGACCACGCAGAAAATCCTCGGCCTGGGCATCCTCATCACCGCAGTCGGCCTGATCTACGGTCTGGCTGCCCGGTTGGGACACAAGGACCAGACGGGCGGTGCATCCCAGACGGAACAGCGGGCCGAGCTCCCGGCGATCATCGGCTCGCCGGCGCCGCAGCAGCCTGCCCCGCGGCCCCAGACGCAGCTCCCGGCTCAGCACCTGCCCCAGGGAGCTTGGGATTCCCGACGCGAAACGCCGCGACTGGGTACCTCGTCGCCCGCCCAGCCGGAACTGGGGGACCTCCCGGAGCCGAGCATTCCCAGCCCGGAGCCTCTGTCGCTGCAACTGGCCAACAAGCTCTATCAGAACCGCGAATACGAACACGCGTTCATCGCCTATGACAAGCTCCATCGGCGGCTCTCGGCCACCGAAGAGAACCAGCCGGTTCGCGATTTTCTGCTTCTGCGGATGGCCCTGTGCAGCAACAAGAGCGGAGACGTCTCGCAGGCCGACAACCTGTTCCGCACGGTCTCGCTCAGCCGCCTGCCGATCCTCAGAGCCCTGGCTCGATACTACCAGGGCACGATGCTGCTCGAACGCAAACGCTTTTGGGAAGCGGCCGGCCGGGCCTATCAGACGATTGGACTGATCGGGGTGGCGGAAATCGACGACAAGTGGGTGCAGGCCGTCCAGCAACAGTGCTGGTTCCTGGTCTGCGAAGCGGTGTCCCGCAACCTCCTGTCGCTCAGCGACGCGGATTCCGGGCTTCCGTCGGATCTGTGGAACCGCCATCCGGACATCGATCCGTTCGTCGACATGGACGAAGCGCAGTTACGGGTCTTTCTGGCCTCCGGGTCCGAGAAACTCGACGAGGCGGCACTGAGCCCGCAGATCAACCCTGCCGCCGGCAAGAACGCAACCGGCCGCTGGTCGGTCGTGTGCAACGGCGCGTCCATCGAGGAATTGCTGTCGCGATTCGCGGCGAAAGCCGGGCTGGACGTCCGATGGATGGACAACGGCAAGGCGGGTCCGGACGATGAGAACGTCAGGAAGAGGCCGGTCTATCTCTATCTCCCGTCGGTCACGGCCCAACAGGCGGTCTCAGTCGCCGCCGGGGGCGTCGGCCTGATGGCGCGACTCGACGACAACGGCGGCAGCATCGCCGTGGTCGATCCGACATCGTATTCGTCCCTGGCAGACCATACCAAGCTCCTGATCGAGGAATCGATTTCCCTGTGGCAGCGGTTCCTGCTGACCGCCGACAGCGATCAGCGCGTTCCCAACGGCCACTTCACTCTCGGTCTGCTCCAGACGCTTCAGGGGCGACTCGACGAGGCGATCAGCGAGTTCAAGCTGGTGGCCAACCGGTTCCCCAAACACGGACTGGCTCCTCGCGCCCTGCTGGAATCGGGCAAATTGAAGGTGCGGCTCCGGGACTATGTCGGAGCCCATGCCGATCTCAAGCAGCTGGTGGAAGTCTATCCGGAGACGGACTTGGCGGACACCGCCTGCCTGTACCTGGCGGATGCGACGATGAAAGCGGGGATGTTCGAGGAAGCGGGCGGCCTGTATCAGAAGGTCTACAACCAGGGGCTTTCGGTCGAGTCGCAGATCACCTCGTCGCTGGGGGTGGGCCGGTGCGCCTACGAAGTGGGAGACTACGAGCGAACGGCGCAGTGGCTCAACCGCTACGTCTCGCTGGTCCGGGATCAGAATCAACCGGAGTTCTACGCCGCCTGCCTGATGTTGGGCAAGTCCTATCTGGCCCTGCATAAACCACAACAGGCTCACGTCTCGCTGCGGCTGGCGCTCAAGGGAGACTTGTCCCGTCAACAGTACGTGGAAACCGTCGGCGTTCTCGTCCGGGCATACATCGAACAAGGGCACCTTCTGGACGCTCTCCAGACCCTTGAAGGCACCAATGGATGGCAGCTTTCGCAGCAGGAAAGCATCGAACTGCTCCTGCTGCGGGCCCAGGTGCTTCGCTCGATGGGCCTGACGGACAAGGCAGCCTCCCTGCTGCAGGAGAAAGGCCAGTTTCTCCCCAACCCCGACCTCAAGGGCAGAGTCGCGTTGGAACTGGCGGCCTGCTGGAACACCAACGGAGACATCGAGTCGGCTCGCAAGACCCTCAGCGACGCGTTCGCGATGTCCGAGCCGGGACCGCAGGCCCAGCAGATCGGCCGGGAACTGGCCCGCGCCTGTCTGCGTCTGGGGCAGGTCGGTCAGGCGATCTCGGTGTGCTCCCAATTGCTGGAGCGAGGGACGACCGCGGACAAACCGCCGGTGCTGGAGTTGCTGGCCGAGGCTTACCGCAAACAAGGCCAGTACGACCGCGCAATGGCGGCCATGTTGAATCAGTACGACGGCACGACCGATCCGAATGCCGTGCCCAAAACAAGGGGCGTCAACCTGACGCCATGAGGACCACCCAGGAAATGAATAAGGACGGAATACCCATGAGGACGACCCTATCAAGGACATCGGCGGCAAGAGCTTGTGTGATCCTATCCCTGCTCTTGTGCGTCGAGGGGTTTGCAGCGAACGCCAGACAACCACGCGTCAGGTCGCAGGATCGAACCCCGGCCCACCCCGTCAAAGGCGTCAGTGATCCCTGCGCCGCACGTCCGACGCCACCGGCTGAAACCGGGACCGGCGAGACGTCCGAAGCGTCCGTCCCGCTGGCCAAGCTCCTCGACCGCACGCGGGCCCAGACCAAGGCGTTGGACGGCGTCAGCGTCACCCGCCGCCCCGTCGTCTCCTCGCAGACCAACGCCGATCAAAGCGGCAGCCTGTCCCAGAACCTCTGGTCCAGCCGGATCGAGGCGCCGGAGACCCCGCGGGACGCCGAGGACAGTCTGGCGCTCAAGCGTCTGATCCGTCAGGTCCGATCGGTGAAGTTCGCCGGCAAAGACGCCGGCCCGACCTTCACGGCGCCGGACGAATCCCGGCCGGCGACAGATCCCTTCGAAGCCAACGCCGCCGCAGCCACGACAGGCCAACCGACGGGTTCGACCGCCGCCACGGCCGTTGCCGACGCCTCGGCGTCCCAGGCCAGCAAGGCGCAGAAGACGCTGGATACGCTCCAGCAGAACCCCGACCAGGTGCGCGATCCGCTCGAAATGGGCGAGCTGCTCTTCCTCAGCGGGCGTCCTGCGGAGGCGGCCCCGTTCTACGCCAAGGCCCTCGACCGCATCAATCGAGTCGATCCCTCCTACGACGCGGATCGGGCCTGGATCCTCTTCCAGCTGGGAAACTGCCTGCGGGAGACGGATGCGTCCAAGGCCCAGGAGACCTACATGAAGCTCGTCTCGGAGTACCCCGAATCGCCGTGGACGGAACTGGCCAAAGCGCACGGGAGAATGCTCACCTGGTACCAGAAGAGTCGATCCGGACCGGTTGCCGCCGTGCCTCCCCTGTAGGATGTGCCGCGCGTGGCTGCGAGCGATGCCAAGAACGAATCTACCCAGGGCTTGGTCACGGAGGACCGGCCCACGGATCACGAGTAACAGACTATGAATCATCATCCAACTCATCCCGCGTCGATGGCCCATCACCCCGCGTCCGTCCTGATCGTGGACGACGAGCCGCAGACAATCCGGCTCATGCTGGAGGTGCTGGCTCGCAAGGGCATCAGCGCCAGGCTGGCCGGCGGACGCAAGGCGGCTCTGGACGCCCTGGATCGCACTCCTTGCGATCTGGCGTTCCTGAGCATCCGGCTTGCCGGCGGCAAAGGTCCGTTGAACGGATTCGAGTTGCTCGGCGCGATGCGATCCATCGCGCCGGAGATGCCGGTGGTCATGATGGCCGGCACCGAGGAGCCGTCGGACTCGTCGGCCCTGCAATCGGGCACGCAGACGGCGGTCCGAGCCATCCAAGCGGGCTGCCGGGATTTCCTGCTCAAACCGTTGGACCCGCAGGCCGTCGAGGACCTCCTCATCGCACTGTTGCCGAATCGCCGGGTGGCGACGGCCGCGTCGGCCCAGGAAGGCGACCATTGTCTCTACCAGATCGTGGGCAAAAGCCCGCGGATGCTCCAGACCGTAGCCCTGGCTGAGAAGATCGCGCCGACATCGGTGCCGGTGTTGATCAGCGGCGAGAGCGGCACCGGCAAAGAGCTGATCTCCCTGCTGATTCACCATCGAAGCCGCCGGGCGATGGGTCCGTTCGTACGGGTCAACTGCGCCGCGTTGAGCGACAGCCTCCTGGAAAGCGAGCTGTTCGGGCACGAGAAAGGCGCCTTCACAGGAGCCTATGCCCAACGCAAGGGGCGATTCGAAATGGCGCACGGCGGCACGCTCTTGCTCGACGAGATCACCGAAACCCCTCCCACATTCCAGGCGAAACTGCTTCGCATCATCGAGCAGCAGGAATTCGAGCGGGTCGGCGGCAACGACAACATCAAGGTGAACGTCCGCATCATCAGCACGACGAACCGGGACCTGCTCCATGAGGTGCAGATGGGTCGGTTCCGTCAGGATTTGTATTACCGCCTCAGCGCGGCTCGCGTCGTAGCGGCCCCCCTGCGGGAGCGGCCAGACGACCTGCCAGAGTTGATCTGGCATTTCATCAACCTGTACGCCAAGGAAACCCAGCGTCGAATCGAGACTCTCGACCCGACGATGATGGAGATCTTCGCCAAGTACCACTGGCCGGGCAACGTCAGGCAGTTGCGCAACGTCGTGCTGACCTCCTTGCTCCTGGGCTCCGGCCCGGTGCTGTCCCTGGCGGACGTGAGCTGGCTGTTCGACGAGTTGCAGCCGTTGACGGAATCGAGAAAGGTCTGCTCGCCGAAAGGCGCCGTGACCCCGGCCGGGGTTTTGCCCCCCGTCGTGTCCGCCAACCCGGCAGCCGTTCCGTCGGCTGACGGACCCACCGGGCTGGGAGGAATCCGGCTGGATGAAATCGAACGGCAGGCGATTCTCGACACCCTGCGTCAGACCTCCGGCAACCAAACCCGGGCGGCCAAAGTGCTGGGGATCAGCGATCGCACGTTGCGAGAGAAGATCCGCCGGTACAGGCAAGAGAGCGGGGAGAACCGGGAAACCGTAGGCCGCGTCCGACGCGCCCTGCTTCCGGTGTCCTGACCCCCCCGACGGAAGAGACTCTAGCAAACGCGAAGGACAAAACGAATGGCCGAGGCCGAAAAAACTGAGAAAGCAAAACAAGCGGAGACTCCGCTTCCCGACAAAAAAGACGCGAAAGGCAAGATGATGCCGATGCTGGTCATCGGCGGAACCGTGGTCGTTTTTGCCGCCGCGGGCTTCCTCGTGGGCCGGCTGTTCGGTACGCGTGGATCGGCCCAGACCGCCTCGGCGGCGCCCGCCGCCGAGCCGTCGCCGACGCTGCAGAAGCTCGATGCGAAAGACAAGAAAGATGAGGGCTGGTTCTACGAGCTCGAGCCGGTCGTGGCCAACCTCAACGAGCCGGGCGTCACACGGTATGTCCGCATCACCCTGACCCTTGAGATCACCAGCGCGTGGCCGGAGCTGGATGCCAAGCCGGTCCTGGATCAGAAAAAGCCCATCCTGAAGAACTGGCTGACGCTGTATCTGTCGAACCAGACGATCGAGGACACGCGGGGCAAGACGAATCTCCTGCGCATGCAGTCCAACATCAGCGACATCTTCAACCAGGGCCTGTTCCCGAACGCACAGCCCCGCATCGTGAACATCCTGTTCAAGGAATTCGCAATCCAGTGAGCCCGGCGATCGACCATCTCGGCAAGACGCGGATCCGCCAGCTCCTGGCGGCGGTGGGCTCGATCCCCGCCCCGGAGCAGCCCGCCGGGGACGTGAAACCGTATGACTGGCGCGATCCGCATTACCTCAACAGCGACCAGCTCAATCGGCTGGCCGCGATCATGAGCCAGGCGTCCGCTCGGCTGGCCGACGTGCTCACGCGGTTCTTCAATCGGGAATTCGACGTTTCCCCGACGGGGGTCTCCCAGCATTTCGGCGCGGAACTGCGACGCTGCTTCAATGCAGGCGAGAGCTACTGCATGGCGTTCGGTCCGGAGAAGAACCAGGACAAGGGACCGGACAAAACCCCTCCAGCCTGCGGCCTGTTCGCAATCTCGTCGCAGACCACGATAGATTGGGTCTCCAAGCTGCTGGGCGACGCCGACTCGACGGGCGATCCGAACCGGTCGCTGTCCTCTCTCGAGGAGTCGCTTCTGTCGGACTTGGTGGCCGCCGTGCTCGACGTCTTTTTCACTTTGCTCCGGCCGCATGAGACCCTCAGGATGTGCGGCCGCCTGAGCAAAGGGGAGCCCCCGGTTCGATTCGAGCAGACGGAGGAGATCTGCAGGATCGCGTTCCAGGTCCAAGAGGCAAAGAAAGATGAACCCTCCGATCTGATCTTCGTGTTGTCGTGCAGCAGGCTGGCGGCTCTCGTGGGCAAGACGCCCCCCGCCCCGCCGCGGGCGACGCCCCAGGAACTGTCCCAGATCCTGATGGAACATCTCCAGCAAATGCCCGTGACGATCACGGCGAAGCTGGCCACGGCCCAGGTCGGATTCCAGGACGTTCTGGATCTGGCCCCCGGCGACGTTCTGCTGCTGGAGAAGCCGATTCATGAGATGGTGGAACTGACCATCGAAGGGCGAACCGTCTTTCGGGGCCGCCCCGCCCGCTCCGGCGGGTGCTATGCGATCTTCATCAAGGAGTCTCAGAGCGTCGGAACCACCGAACCGAACCGCCCCAAGGCTCCCGGCGAAACCAAGAAAGGATAGAACAGCCATGCCCGATACCGCAACCGCAGAAAGCCCGGTCCAGCAGGATCAGAGCCAGGTATCTCCGCCAGCCGACGACCGAACGACGGCCCACCCCGTCGAATTCCCGGAAGCGCCGCAGGGAACCGCGGGAACCGGCGCCGGCCAATTGGACATTCTGCTGGACATGGACATCCCGATCACGGTGGTGCTCGGGTCCACGCAGATCCCGGTCCGGCGGCTTCTCCAACTCGGCCCCGGCTCGGTCCTTCAGCTGGGCAAGTCCGTGGAGGAGCCCGCGGATCTGTTCCTGAAGGACTCCAAGTTCGCCGAAGCGGAAGTGGTCGTGGTGGACGATCGGTTCGCGGTGCGAATCCGCCAAATCGTCGGCGCAGCCTCGGCCGCGGCGGCCCAGGGGTAGAACGGCATGGCACCTGGTCAATCGGAAATGATCAATAGTCGATAATCAGCGGATCTATGGCTTCGGATCAATCGATCGCAACAAGCTTGCCCGGCGGGGACGACGGTCTTCTGAACATCCCGTTCGCCTCGCACAGCAACACGATCCTGGCATTGGGCCTGGTGGCGATTCTGGCCACCCTGATCGTCCCTCTGCCGACAATGCTGCTGGACCTGCTGCTGGCGTGCAGCATCTCGCTGGCCCTGGCGATCCTCATCGTGACGCTGTCGTCCAAGGAGGCCCTGGAACTGTCCACGTTCCCCTCCCTGCTGCTGTTCACGACGCTGTTCCGCCTGTCGCTGAACGTGGCCTCGACGCGATTGATCCTCTTGCAGGGCGACGCCGGCAAGATCATCCAGACTTTCGGCGGGTTCGTCGCCGGCGGCAGTCTTGTCGTCGGCCTGGTGATCTTCCTGATCCTGGTCATCATCCAGTTCATCGTGATCACCAAAGGCGCCGAGCGCATCAGCGAAGTCTCCGCGCGATTCACCCTCGACGCCATGCCCGGCAAGCAGATGGCCATCGACGCCGACCTCAACGCCGGCATCATCACCGAGACCCAGGCCAACGAACGCCGCGGCAAGATCGTCAAGGAGAGCGAGTTCTACGGCGCCATGGACGGCGCCAGCAAGTTCATCCGCGGCGACGCCAAGGCCGGCCTGATCATCACCGCGATCAACCTGCTGGGGGGCATCGCCATGGGCTATTCCCGCGGCATGGGCGTGATGAACGCCATCCAGACCTACTCGATCCTGTCCATCGGCGACGGCCTGATCAGCCAGATCCCCTCGCTGATCATCTCGATCAGCTCGGGCTTCCTCGTGACCAAGATCTCCTCGAACAACAGCGTCGGCCAGGACGTCTCCAGACAGTTCCTCAAGACCGGCCAGCCGCTGACGACCGCCGCTTTCATCATCGGGGCCATGGCCCTGGTGCCGGGAATGCCCAAGGTCCAGTTCCTGCTCCTGGCCGCCGGCGCGGCCATGGTCGGCAAAGCAGCCAGCAAGCTGGAGAAAATGCCGGCCAAGGCCGCCCCCGCCCCGGCAAACAAGAAGAAGTCGGACAAGGAACCCGTCGAGGACCTGCTCGACATGGACCGCGTCTCCGTTCACGTAGGCGTTCGCCTGATCGGCATGGTCGATCCGCGAAAGAGCAATACGATCTTCGATCGGATCGGAGCCCTGCGGCGGCAGTTCGCCCAGCAACTGGGGATCGTGATCCCGCTCGTTCGCCTGCGAGACGATTTGAATCTCGAGCCGAACGCCTATGAGATCCGACTCTGCGAGATCCCGGTGGCCAAGGGGTTCCTCGAGCCGGACATGTTCCTGGCGATGGATTCCGGCGTCGTGCAGCAGAGAATCGACGGCATCAAGACCACCGAGCCTGTGTACGGACTGCCGGCCCTGTGGATTCCGGCGACCAAGAAGGAGGCAGCGGAGTTGGCCGGGTATACCGTGATCGATCCGGAGTCCGTGTTCATCACCCACTTGTCCGAGACCCTCAAGCGTCATGCCGATGAAATGCTCACCCGCGAAGACGTGCAGGTCCTGATCGACAGGCTTCGCAAGAACCAGCCCTCGCTGGTCGGCGAGGTTGTGGGCACCGAGGGCGAGATCTCCTCGGGCGTCCTGCAGCGGGTGCTCCGGAATCTGCTCCGCAGCGGGATCCCGATCCGCGAGCTGACGGCCATTCTCGAAGCGCTGGCCGAGAACGCTACGAAGACCAAGAACGTCAATGTGCTCACCGAGATCGTACGGAAATCCCTGGCCCGGACGATCACCGAGTTGTACAAGGACGCCAAGGGCAAGATCGCGGCCATCGCATTCGATCCGGCCTTCGAGCATCAACTGACCTCGTCGCTCCGCCAGGAAGGCGGCGAACTGATCCTGGGCGTCTCGGCGGAAACGGCCATCGAACTGAACCGCAAGGCGGCCGACGCCTGGAAGTCGGTCATGGATCAGGGCCGGGACAAGGTCGTTCTGCTGTGCGACGCACGGTTGCGGGCGCCTCTGGCCCAGATGCTGGCGCGCAGCCTGCCGATGCTCCCGGTCGTGGCCTATGACGAAATCGTGATGGGAACCGACGTTCTGCCGTTGGCCACGATTTCAGTCACACCGGATGAAATGACGATAAGGAGCGAATAGAGATGCTGCTGCCAGTCCGATCAATCGCAGTCAGCACCGCCGTTTTCTGCTTCTTTGCAGTAGGAATTATCGGCTCGTTCGGCGGTCTGTCGCCCTTCACCTGCTGCAAGCGGGCGCTTCTGGGCGCGATCGTCGCGTACTTGACTGTGGGGGCCGCCGTCAAGGCCGTCAATGCGATCCTGATACAGGCCATGATCGCCAGTCAGGTCGATCAAATGAGGAAGAAAGAACCACCGGGTGACCGGAAGAACTAGAGTTATGCCCGAAACAAGAGAACAATGTGCCGCGTCTCGGCTGGCGGAAGGATCGCCCGCATGGAACGCCGCGATCGGGAGTCCCGACAGCGGCGACCACCTGCGAAACGCCGCGATGCGCGCCTACAATGGGCATAAGCACCGCAGCATCGGCGACGAGGAGATCGTCCAACTGCTGCCCATGGTCCGCAAGATCGCCCGCCGGGCGGTCAGCTACATCAAACCGCCGCTGTCGTTCGAGGACTTGGTCTCCGCCGGCACCGTCGGACTGCTCAAGGCCGCCCGGGATTTCGACGCCTCGCTCCAGGTCGAGTTCAAGACCTACGCCTACATCCGGATCAAAGGGGCCGTGCTGGACGAATTGCGGCGGGCTTCTCTGCTGCCCTCCGGCGTGAGCCGCCAGATCAAGACCGCCAGGGAGCTGTGCCGCCAGATCAGGGAACAGACGGGCAGCGCACCGACGGACGACGAGTTGGCCGAGAAGATGGGGATCTCCACCGAAGACGTCAGCGACCTCTTCGAGAACGCCCGGGCGCAGCACTTCGTATCCATCGACACGATCGATCAGGAGCAGCCGGCCCTGGGAAACCTCCTGGCCTGCGCCGACACGCCCTCGCCCGACAGCCACTTGGAGAGAGGCGAACTCATCGAGCACCTCACGAAAGCCATGCAGGAGCTCGACGAACGACGATTGCAGATCATCATCCTGTATTACCAGCAGCATCTGACCATGAAGCAAATCGCAGAAGTCCTCGAAATCACAGAATCGCGTGTCAGTCAGTTGCACGCCAGCGCGCTTTTCAGCCTGTCAACCCGATTGGAGCAGTGGAAAGATGACGGATAGCGATTTCAATCTGATCAAGCCCATGGAGACCGTTCACAATATCCAGAGCCTGACGCCGGCCAAACAACGGGAAGATCGAAAGCGCCGCCAGAAGCCGCCTCAGGACCAGCAGGAGACGGGTGAGAAGCCGCTGGGCGAGACACCCCAGGAACAGGCCCCCGACCAGAGCAGCGACGGTCGACACCAGATCGACTACTGCGCCTGACGAAGGCCGCCGGCGGAGCCGGAAGCAGGAGAATTGAAAGACAACGGAATGTCCAAAAGCAGACGACACATCCTCAAGGCTGCCCAAGTCGCCCTGAACAGCCCGTTCCAGTTGAGCATCGATTCCGTCGTAGGGCCGACCTGTCAGAAGCCGGGAGCCGCTTCGGCCGGCGCGACGGTCCGCCTCGTGCAAGACCACCCGGAATACGCTATCATCGAGATTGTCTGTCCATGCGGCAGATCCACCCAAGTGCGATGTGACTACGCGGCCGCGAATCCACCGGCCGCCGTGACGGAGAAACAGATATGACCCGAACGTCCAAGTTGATTCCCTGGCTGTTTACCGCTGTCGCCCTGGCGTTCGCCGGATGCACCGCGCCGCAGAGTCCCGCCCCCGGTCCCAAGGCCGCAGCGGAAAACGGTCAGAGCGTCACCGCGGCCAAACGGTTCCGCGACGGCCCGCTCGAAGGCCGCACCGCGGTCGAATCGGCCATCGAGTTGTCCGAGAAATACGCCAAGCTGTCCGACGAGACCGTCTCCCTCAAGCAGGAGAACCAGCGGCTGACCAGCGAGAACGAGAACCTCCGTCAGCAGCTCGCCTCCATGGACGCCAAGCTCAAGCAGACGCAGAAGGAGCTCACCGAAGCCAACGATCTGCTGATCGAAATGCTCAACGAACTCAACCGATGGAAAAGCAACATCCTGGGTTTTCGAGGCGAAATGCGAGATGCCGCCAAGGCCCAGTTGGAGGCCCTGCTGAAGGTCCTGGAGATCCTCGGCGGCGAAGCGGAAGCCGGGGCGATTCAGCAGCAGCACGCCGCGACGCTCAACCCGGGCACAGACGATGCGCCGCCGGCCGAAGGCCCCGCCCAGTCGCAAGGGAGTGAACCCAATGGATTGCAGTGACACCAGGCTTGGCCGCAGCGAAGAGAGACAGACCAGATCGCCGAGGACATGCTCGACGGCTTCTGCTGGTTCCTGGTTTCCCACCCTGCTGGCGGCGGTCCTCCTGGGCCCCATCGTCGGGTGCGGATCCAACAACGACAACGGGATGGCCGGCGCTTTCTTTCTGGATCGGAACAAAGACCTCACCTCGCTCAGTCGGGTGGCCCTGGTGGAACTGGACAACACATCGGCCTATCCGAGGATTTCCGAGGAGATCACCCATGCCCTGTACCTGGAAATCCAGAAGCAACAGATATTCGGGTTGACGCTCGTCCAGCGGGACGATCCGGCCTGGAAGAGCCTCCAGGAGAACTTTGACACGCTTCAGGCGATGCGGCAGTTGGTCGTTCTGCGGGAGACCCTTCGCAGCAACGGTCTGCTGTTGGGCACGATCACGCAGTACCAGCCCTATCCGCATATGGTGATCGGCCTGCGTCTGAAGCTGCTGGACCTGACCGACGGCCAACTAATCTGGGCGAGCGAACAGATCTGGGACAGCACCGACAGGAACATCCAAAGGCGAATCAAGAGATACCACAGAAGCCAGTTGAGATCAGGAAACGCACCGTTGAACGAGGAACTGGCGATCGTCAGTTCCCTGAACTTCTGCAAATTCGTCGCCTACGAGGTGGCCGCCACGCTTCAGCCGCCGAGCGAACGGTAGCGCTCACGCCAGAAAAATCCCTGCCCTTGTCAGCACTGACGCACATTTTTCCCCTGGACAACCTAAAGATTCCTCGGAATGATGCGAGAATCAACTGTAGCAAGGGTCATGAAGGGATCTGAACATGATTGAGAACGTACAGAACAACCGCGTTGCTCAGATGATGGGGATCGGCGTTCCCCCTCGCAGCGACGCCGCAGACCAGGCCCCGGCCAGCGACTTGGACGCCACGCTCCAGGTCGACTTCGCCGACATGGTCAATCAGGCGTTGCAGGCGACGGAAACGGACTCCAACGCCGTGGCGAAGGCCAAGGAACTCCTGCAGTCCGGCCAGCTCACAACTCCCGAGAATATCCGGTCCGCTGCGGAGAATATGCTGAGGTTTGGCATCTGACAGACTGACGACAAGAGATTGCGCCGCGGGGCCCGCCAAGGATGGCGAACAAGGCCCCGTTTCTTTTTGCGCTCATCCCGGGGAGACGACAAACAGGAGAGAGCCCCAGAACAGGACAGCGGGGAAGATCCAGATGGATCAGACGTAGCAGTCCAGAAGCATGCCCACGGGCATGCGGCCCAGGTCGGGCTTGGACAAAGAAGCCGCTGGAGTCCCCAGCGCCGAGCCGCCGTACTCCCGGACCCGAACGTGGACATGGATCGGCTCCGCGACGTCGGGCCTTTCCACGCCAGGCCCGCGCGTCCGACCGGGCGGAAGCACCGGGTAGCGATCAACGGGTTGGCAACTCATCAGATTCAGCATCACTCTGTTCCACCTGGTATTATCATACCAGAATGGCCCATGCCATTCAAGCGCCACGAGGTCCCCGGAGATCTGGGTCGAGGTCCGAGGCAATCCCCATACACCGAAGGGGCGGCATTATCGGACGGCCCTGTCTGCTGCAGGAAGGAAAAAGCGAGGACCTCTAACGCGCCGCAGCCTCCAGAACCGATAGAACCAACTGGAGTCCGCAGACGCAATTCAGGAGACCGAGGACCCCATGCGTATCATCCTGCACTGCTCGCGATGCGGTTGCCGCTGGTGGCTGGACGCCGAGGCGGCGGACCGCCGTCTGCGCTGCCGCAAATGCGGGCTCCTCCAGAAGGTCCCCCACCTCGACGAACTGCCCAAGGCCACAGACGTCATCAAAGACGCCAAGGACGAGATCTACGTGGACGATCGCGGCCGAACCTACGGCTGACATATCCGTGGCAAAACAGGAGCCGGAAGCACTTCCGGACGTTGCGCGGGCTCATCCCATCGGCGTCATTTGCGCAGATGCTCTACTTGACCCTGCCCAGGAACGCTGCGAGGTCGTCGGAGACGGTCGTGAGAGACGCCAGGACCGCTGCGGTTTCCACGCGTCGCATGGTCTCGCTGATGTCCAGGTCGCTCTTCTCCCGGGTCGCCATCTGCTCGCTCGTGACGATTCTCGTGAAGGGGATCACGCCGGTGGGGACGTGGAGAAGGACCACCTCGCACGTGCCGTCGGTGCCGGAGAACTGCATCCACAAACAAAGCCCATCGCAAACAAACCCGCCGCTGCCAATCTCGCCATGGTCCCATGCCTCCTATTGGAATCTCATTTGTATGAATCCTCGGACGGCCAGTCGGACTCGAATCCGTCCTCCTCCTCGTCGCCCTCCTCCAGATCGTCCGCCTCGCCGCCGGCGTCGACCTGCTCGTTGAACGTCCACTGATGCAGCGCTTCGATCAGCATGGCCGAACCGATGGTCTGCGAGGCCTCCTCGTTCACTTCCGCCAGCGCGCGGGCCAGCCAGTCGGCCAAGCCGGTGATCGCGTTGACGCAATCCTCGAACTCCAGGTTCACCGGATCGTCCGTTCCGACGACCGTTCCGTGCTCCCGTACATCGACGACCAACCTGGCTCCACGACGCGGCATGTGTTCCATGGGACAACAATCTCCTGCGAAAATGGGACTCCGCGAATCTCCCGGCGGACCGCACCCGACGAGATGCAGGTCTCACCGCCGCCTCGATCTCCAACGACACGGCGCGTGTTGCTTTGGGAACATTCTACCAGCCGTCCGACAGTTCAGCAAACCCAAAACGTCGCCAGCCACGATACGCCGGTAGGCGCGGGTTTCAAACCCGCCCTGCGGGGAGCCTGCCCCCGAACAATGCTGCTGCAATGCCTCCCGAGGAATCTCTTGTGCACGGACGCGCCGGGCGTGTACCATCCCTTTGTGCGTCCGCTCGCAAGAGATCGAGTGGCCGAAATCCAAGGTGGGAACCGACAGGAGGAACGTCCAGTGGGACAAACCAGAATCACAGTGGAGCTGCCTGCGTGGGTCGAGCCCTTCGTCGCTCAATGGCCGGAGCGGTTCGATTCGGCTGAGGCTCGCATGCGCCTGGCCGTCGAGCTGGCAAGCCGAAACGTCGAGCACCGCACCGGCGGGCCCTTCGGAGCCGCTATCTTCGAGATCGACACGTGGCGGATCGTCGGGCTCGGCGTCAATCTCGTCGAGCCATCGAACTGCTCGATCCTGCACGCGGAGATGGTCGCGATCGCGATGGCGCAGCAGACCGTGGGAAGCTACGACCTGGCCGCCGGGGGAGGGGTTCGCCACGAACTGGCGACGAGCACGGAACCCTGCGCCATGTGCCTGGGCGCCATTCCCTGGTCGGGCGTTCGGCGCGTGCTCTGCGGAGCCAGAGGAGAGGACGCGTGCGAAATCGGATTTGACGAAGGGGCCAAACCCCCGGACTGGGTGGGCGAACTGAACAGGCGAGGCATCGAGGTCGCCCGCGACGTTCTGCGGGACGAGGCGAGGGCCGTGCTCAAGCGGTACGCCCAAACAGGCGGCACCATCTACAACGCGGGTGCGGGCGCGTAGCCTATTTCAG
Organism: Planctomycetota bacterium; assembly: GCA_012517265.1. GTDB lineage: Bacteria > Planctomycetota > Phycisphaerae > Sedimentisphaerales > Anaerobacaceae > PLanc-01. The sequence goes on from JAAYVJ010000001.1 coordinate 20,023, forward strand.
CGGCAAAGAGGAATTCAGCGGAGGCGTCTTCGACGCGGCCGGAGCGTTCGGGTCCACTTTGGCCGGCTTGGGTGCAACCACCGTCACGATGCCCAGGTGGTTCTCGATGCGGGCCAGGCGCTGGTCGATCTGCGTCAGCTTCGCGTCCAACGCGGCGACCTTGGCGTCGAACGCGTCGACCTTGCTCGTGAGCACCTTCAGGTCGGCGGAGAAGCCCGCGAAGCTCCGCTCGGTGAGGTCCATGTGCCGCTCCATGACGCGCTCGTAGGCTTCGATCGCGCGGGCCGCGTCGGACTGGGCGGCGGGCACTCCGTAGACCTGGGCCTCGACCTCGTACCCTTTGCGTTCCCGGCCGGTCGAAATCGACAGGCTCAGGACAACCACACAAACGACGGCAGCCGCGACGATACGACCGACTCCAAGATTTCGTGCCATCTGGACACCTCTACCTTTCCCGGGCGCGGACGCAGCGACACCGCCGAGGACCCGCCCTGTTTCTGTTATCGGCAGACGGACGGCGAGGATTTAGGCGGGTTCTCGGACCTTCGCGGGAATCCGCCCAGTCTCAGCCCGCGTCGGCCGGCGGCACGATGGGTTCCCACTGGATTCGGGCCGCGCCCAGGACCGTGCCGGTGGCGTAGGCCAGATCCACCAGCGAGATCTGATACTCGACCAAGGCAGTGATCTCGGCGCTCTGGGCGTTGGCGAAGTTGAACTGGGCGTCGAGCACGTCCGTGCTGGTGCTCACGCCGACCTCGAACTGGCGTTTCTCCGCTTCGTAGAGGCGGGCGTTGACGATCGTGTTCTGCCGGGCGGCCAGAATCCGCTGCCAGTTCGCTTCGACCTGATCGACCGCGTTCAAGACCTCGGCCTTGATCACATCCTGCCGGTTGGCCCGGGTGGCCAGCAGTTGCCGGCGGGAGTAGATGGCCTGCAGGAGCCGCTGCTTGGCGACCTGATTGCCGATGGGCACCCTCATCTGCAAGCTGACCTGGTGATCCGTGAAGTCGCTGTCCAGGAGCATGTCGAACGAGTCGTTCTGGGCGGCGCCCATGCCCGAGATGTTGTAGGTGTACCCGAGAACAGCCACCGGCAGCGTCTGGTTGCGATAGAACTCCACGTTATTCTCGCCCTGGAGGAGCTGCAATTGCAACTCCAGCAGCTCCATCCGGCTGTCCATCGCGACCTGGACGAACCGCGAACGGTCCAGATTGTAGTGAACGGGGTCCGGCTCCGTCTTGGGCACGAGGATGGTCGAAGTCTGCACATCCAGGCCGGCCTTGTTCAGCACGCGCTTGAGCTCGCGTTCCCGATCCCGCAGGCTGTTCTCAGCGATGATGATCGCCTCGAGCTGCTGGGCCATGCCGGCCTCCGCCCGAATGACCTCGATCTCCGCTCGCTGGCCGCCCTCGACGAGCCGGCGCGCCCGGTCCCGCTGGGCCTGACTCAGCTCGTACTGCTGCTGCCGGAGCTCCACGTCCCTGCGCGCGGCGTAGAGCCGCCAGTACACGCGATCGACGGCGGCCAGGAGAGTGATCACGTCGAGCCGGGCCCGCGCGTCGGCGATGTCCCTGTCGTACGCAGCGATGCGAATCGAGTAAGTGCTCACCCATCGCCCCGCGTTTTGGAGCAACGGTTGACTGATCGACACCGACAAGTCCGAGCCATAGTACGGATTGAACTGCGTCCCGATCGCGTCGGTCTTGGTCCTGCCGTCGGACAACTCGAACCGGACGGTTCCCCCGGTCCGCAGCGGCACTTCGACCCCTGTGGCCCCGCGGAGGTAGTCGCTTTGCGAGCCTGTCACCTGATCCGAGAAGCTGATCGAGGGGTTGTCGGTCTTGCCGGCGTTGAGATTCGCGTAGAAAGCGGACTGGAACTTCGCCTCCTCCTGGCTCAGACGGGCCGCAGCGACGGTCGGACTGATCAGACTGGCCTTAAGCGACAGGTTGTTCTCCAACGCCAGCATGCGGCACTGTTCGAGCGACAGATCCATCGTCGCCGGAGGCGCGTTCGGCTCGACCGCGGCTTGGTTGGGCTCCGCCGGCTCGAGCTTGAGCGGCTGGATCTCATGCATCTTCTCGCGAATCGGAGCCATCTGCGCCTTGTCGTAGCCGACGGAGGGCTTGTGACACCCGCCGATCGTTATGGACAGAAGGCACAGTGGCAAGAACGCAAAGAGACAGGAGCCGACGAGTGAGACACGCGGCCGATGGACTTGCTGGCATTCTTCCCTTCTTACGTTCGTACGTTCGTCATTCATGCCTGAGTGCCTCGATAGGATCCAACCGTGCGGCCTTGATGGCCGGGAACATGCCGAAGAACACGCCGACCGAACCGGCGAAACCGAAGGATATGCCGATCGCCCACAGCGGGATGTAAGCCATGCTGAGGAAATGGGCGTTGGGAATCTTGGAGATCAGGGTCGTCAGCCCCTGGCCGATGCCGATCCCCATCAGCCCGCCGAACAGACACAACACCACCGACTCGACGAGGAATTGGAGCAGGATCGCCGAGGGCCGGGCCCCCACCGCTTTGCGAAGACCGATCTCGCGGGTGCGTTCGGACACCGAGACCAGCATGATGTTCATGATGCCGACGCCGCCGACCAGCAGGGAGATGCCCACGACGCCCCCGGCAATGGCGGTCATGGTCGCGGCCATCGTGTTGAACTGCTTGAGATACTCTTCGATCACGTCCATCCGGAAGGTGTCGGGGTCGTCCGGCTGCAAGTGGCGGGTCTGGCGAAGGAAGAACTTCAACTCGGCCTGGGCCTCCTGGGACAATTCCGGCTTGCGACAGGCGGCAATGATGTACATCCAGGGGTCCCACAACCGCCAGGCGGTGGGGAACGGGATGAACACTTCCTTCGAGTCGCCCATCTGGCCGAACATGCCGGACTCGACGCGGGTTTCCACCACGCCCACGATGCGATAGCTCCGCCGGTCGATGATGATCCGTTTGCCGATGCAGTCGAGGTCCAGCCGCAGTTCGTCGCGCACCGCCGGAGTGATCAGACACACCTGCCACCCGTTCTCCTCGTCCATCAGCGTGAAGGGCCGGCCCAGAATGACGGAGCGGTTCTCGATCTCGTGCCACGAAGGATTGATCCCGCTGATGCGGGCGTTGTCGATGCTGTGGATCCCGTAGCTGACCTTCTTGGACCGGTTGGTCATCATGGTGAAATTGCTGATGGAGGGACAACGTTCGAGAAGCCCGTCGAACTGTTCGGGGCGGAACCGGATCACTCGCCAGTTGAAGTTGCGGAACCGCCCTTCGCGCGGCCAATCCGGATTCACGTAGATCTTGTTCGTGCCCAGGGTTTCGAAGTCCTTCAGGACCTTGGCCTTCAGGCCGGTCAGGGACGCGATGACGGCGGTGACGGACGCCACGCCGATCACGATGCCGATGGTTGTCAGCGCCGAGCGGGTCTTGTTCGCCCAGATCTGCCCGAGCGCCAGCCGGATGCTCTGCATCACCAGGACGGTCAGCACCAACGGGGCCGTCAGCAGCCGAAGCATGAAAGTCTCCTTCTCAGGCAAACAAGGCCCGAGCGATCAGATGTATCCAAACAGAAAGCACGAAACTCGAGATTCGAAACCCGAAACCAATCCACAGCACAAAGCACAAATGCCCGAAACCCTGTCGCACGTCGGGACGCTCGTTTTGGATTTGGAAGTTCGTTCATTCGTGCTCGTGTCGGATTTCGAATTTCGGATTTCCCCGTTTCAGGTTGCCGGGGCGACTGTGGCGATCTGGCGGTTTGATCCGGTCAGTTCGTCCGCGACGATCCGCCCGTCGCGCATCCGCACGATCCGCTTGGCATGATGCGCGATGTCGTCTTCGTGGGTCACCATGATGATCGTCTGGCCCTCCTGGTGCAACTGTTCGAAGAGAGCCATGATGTCCAGACTCGTGCGGGTATCCAGGTTGCCCGTCGGCTCGTCGGCCAGCAGGATGCTGGGCCTGTTCACCAGCGCACGGGCGATGGCCACCCGCTGCTTCTCGCCGCCGGAAAGCTGGTTGGGGCGATGCTTCATCCGCTCGCCCAGTCCGACCTTGGTCAGCGTCTCTCTGGCCCGGGCCTTGCGGTTGAGCCAGCCTTCGCCGCCGGCGTAGATCAGCGGCAGCTCGACGTTCTTGATCGCGTTCAACCGGGGCAGCAACTCGAAAGCCTGAAAAACGAAACCGATCTGGGCGTTGCGGACGCGGGCCAGCCCCGCGGAGCTCAGCCGCGTCGTGTCGCGGCCGTCCAGCTCGTAGGTGCCGCTGGTGCAGCGGTCCAGACAGCCCAGAATGTTCATCAGCGTGCTCTTGCCGGAGCCCGAGGGGCCCATGATCGCCACGTACTCGTTCCGCCGAAGCTCCAAATCGACTCCCTTGAGGGCATGGATGCTCTCGACGCCCACCTTGTACGTGCGGGCCACCCCGCTCAGGCGGATCACGACATCATCGCGGCTTGTTGGCATCATTGACATCCCCGGCGGCCTTCTTCTTGGCCTCTTCCTCGGCCTTGGCCTGGCGTTCGTCCTTGACGAGCTGATCGTGCTTGAGTTTCTCCAACTCCTTGTACGGCCCGACGATAACCTGATCGCCGTCGCTCAGTCCCGAATCGATCACGGTGTGCGTCGTGTTGCTGGCCCCGATTTTGACCAGAGTGGCGACGGCCTTGCCGTCCTTGACGCAATAGACCACCGAGGTATAAGCTTTCTTCTTCTCCTCCTCGCTGAGCTTGTCGCGGATCTCGATGGGCAACTCGTCCACCTTACGCCCGAGGACCGCCTGGCTCGGCAAGACCATGACGTTCTCGTGCGTGGCGACCTCGATGTCCACGTCGGCCGTCATGCCGGTGAAGACCCGCTCGTTCGGATCGACCAGCAGGACCTCGGTTTCATAGTACTTGGAGCCGTCGGTTCCGATCTTGCGGCTCAGGGCGATCGTCTGGACGACCCCGGCGAAGACCTTGTCCGGCCAGGCCTGGATGTTGACGCGGGCCTTCTGCCCGACTCTCAGCTTGCCGACGTCCGCCTCGTCGACCTGGGCCACGACGAGCATTTCCGACAGGTCCCCCACCTCCATGATCACCGTGCCGGGGTTGTTCATCGTGCCGACGATGGCCATTTCGCCCACCTCGGCCTCGATCCGCGTGATCGTGCCGTCGATGGGAGCGGTGATCGTCGTGTAGCTCAGCGCCTCCTGCGCCTGGACGATGCCGGCGTCCGCCACTTCGAGGTTGTGCTCCAACACCTTGAGGTTCAGCTCGCTCGATTGGAGCGTGTGCTGGGAGGCCTCGTACTGGGCCTGCAGCTCGTCCGCCTTGAGCTTGACCGCATCGAACTCGGCTTGGCTGATGTCGTTCGTCGCCACCAGCCTGCCCTGCCGCTGGAGGTCCGTCTTGGCCTGCTCCAGTTGGGCGACGGTTCCCAGCAGACTCGCCTTCTGACTGGCGATCCGGGCCTTCTCGACTTCGATCTGCGCGGCCTGGGCATCCCGGCTGGCCCGGGCGGACCGCAGTCTGCTTTCAAGGTCCTTGGAGTCGAGCCGCACGAGGACCGAGGGCGGGATGGGCGGGTTGGCGTTCGGGTCGCCTTTGGTCACCAGGGCCCCCTCTTCGTGCGGCAGCGCGACCACCCGGGCCGAAACCTTGGCGCTGATTTCGACCTTCCGTTTCGGTTCGATCTCGCCCGGCGCGGTAACGAACTCGATCAGTTCGGCCCGCTGGACCGGCTCGACGCGCACGATCGTGGGCTTCTCGCCGCCGGACTTGCGTCGCATGACGACGAAGCCCCCCGCCAGGGCCACCACAGCTAGGGCAATTACGATCACGATCAGTATGCGAAGCTTTCCCACACCTGCGCCTTTCTCAAGCAAACCGCCACGTCGAGGACCGCAGACCCGTCCCGTCACATTCCTATAGACGCGCCAGGCCGATATTCATTGCCTTCGCACGCCAGGAAAAACCCCGATTTCTCCCCAGCCGCCAATCCCGGCGGCCCGCCCGAGGCCCTCCGGATGCCTGGATCGCCGTCATGTCTTCTACGCACCGTCCGTTGCAGAGGTTACAGTCTACCATCCGGAGCCCTCCACTGCAAACGGCGTCCCGAGGTTCCATGGCCGACGGTCGAGCCGGGCAGTATCTCGTTCTCTTGTTACCGTCTTGTTACCGATTCGTCCCTTTTCGGTGACCAAGCACGGATACGCATGGCGGGAGAATGGGCAGAAACAAAAAGGGCGTCGTCTGGCACAACGACGCCGGAGAAAAAGATGAAACGGTTTTCACCTCTTTTATCGGCGCGCGAGGTCGGAAATGACCAGTCTTTTTGCCGGGAAAACGAGTCGAAAAACCCCTCCAAGTCCCATAACCCAGCCCCTTCTCAAAGGTCCCATAGGATCCCGGCTCGCATGGTTGTCCAGAGGCTCCCCTGTCCGGCGCATCGCCTTGCGTTCTCGGCAAAGGCCTCCGCAAGACGACGGGAACCGAGCGACAAATCGTAGGACTTCAGGCGTGTTCGCCCTTCGGCGAGCGGTCGAAGACGGACCGCCAGGTCAGGAGAGAGCCCAGCACGAGCGCCAGACAGCCCGCCCACAACCTCCACCCCGGCCGCACTCCCAGGTACGCGCAGCTCACCAGGGTCGAGAGCAACGGCGTGAAGTAGGAGCAGGCGGCCACCAGCAGCAGGTTGCCCTTTCGCATGGCCACGTCCCAGAGGGTGTAGGCCAGGACGGTGATGCCGGCCAGCGCCAGGGCCTCCCCGCCGGCGCGGACGCTCCACACAGGGGACTCCCCCGAAAGAAGACTCAGAACCAGAAGCGTCACGCCCGCGGCGGGGATGAACAGCTCCACCGCCCCGCCGGCCCCCGGCCGCGACCACCGTCGCGCCAGCGTGGAGTAAAGCGCCCAGGACACAGCCCCGACGAAGGCCAGACCATAGGGCGCGGGATTGGCCTGCAAGTGGCACCGGAACGAGCCCCACGACACCGAATCCCCGTGCGTGATCGCCAGGAACTCGCCCGCCAGAGCCAGAACCGTCCCCGGCAGCAACAGCCGGCCGGCCCGCTGATTCAGCAACACGAGCGAGAGCAGGATGGTCCCGGCAGG
>JAAYVJ010000158.1 GCA_012517265.1 Planctomycetota bacterium
GTTGGCTCGAATGAATCGTGATGGCAGACAGATGGAGACACCCTATGTCGGGTCGATTGGATCGTCGGGATTTCCTGAAACGGTCTCTGGCCGGGTCGGCCCTCGGGGCGGCGGCGTTCAGCCTCGAAGAACAGGCGCTTCTCGCGCAGGCCGCGGGAGGCTCCTCGCCGGCCCAGGGAAAGCCGGCCCGCGCTGCCGGCGCCATGCCCATGGGCACGCTGGGCTCCTTGAGCGTGTCGCGACTGATCGTCGGCGGCAATCTCACCAGCGGCTTCGCCCACAGCCGGGACCTGATCTACGTGTCGGGGCTGCTGCGGCAATACTTCACCGACGAGAAGGTCTTCGAGACCTGGGAGTTGTGCGAGCAGTGCGGGATCAACACAGCCGTGCTGCGGCTGGACGACCACGTCATCGGACTGATCACGAAGTACTGGAACGAGCGGGGCGGCAAGCTGCAGTGGATCGCCCAGGTCAAGGTCACGCCGGACAGCCTGGACGAGATCAAGCGGGCCGTCGACCATGGGGCCGTCGCGGTCTTCGTTCACGGCGGCGTCTGCGACTCGCTGGTCGAGGAAGGCAAGGTCGAGCGGATCGCCCAGGCCGTACGGTTCGCCAGGGACCTGCGCGTCGTCGCGGGCGTCGGAGGTCACAAGGTCGAGGTCCCCATCGCCTGCGAGAAGGCCGGCGTCGCGCCCGACTTCTACATGAAAACCCTGCATTCGCACCGGTACTGGTCGGCCCAGCGACGGCCGGAGAACGACAACACCTGGTGCCTGGAGCCGGAGAGGGCCGTGGAGTTCATGGCGACCGTGAAGAGGCCGTGGATCGCGTACAAAGTGATGGCCGCGGGAGCGATCCATCCGCAGGAGGGCTTCCGTTACGCATTCGAGAACGGCGCGGATTTCGTCTGCGCCGGCATGTTCGACTTCCAGGTTCGCGAGGACGCGATCATCGCGAGGGACATCCTGACGGGCGACCTCGACCGCCGGCGTCCCTGGAGGGCGTGAGAACCGGCGTCAGCCGTCTGGCGCGATGCCTACAGGCGGCGCTCGTAGGCGGAGCCGACGCCGTCGCTGATGGTCAGCCGGCCGCTTTTGTACGTGACGTCGACCTTCTTGGCCTGGGACGACAGCGTCATGACCTGCTTCGGCCTCGCTGGTCCGCGAGACCAAAACCGCGGCGAAGGGATTCCCGACGCGTATGATTGGCCTGCGGCTGGCGCACTCGATATAATCGGGGCGGCTTTCTCTGGAGGTTTCGCCATGCGCACCTGGTTTGCATCGTTGATTGCTTCTGCACTGCTGACTTCGATCTCGTCCGCCGAGTCGCTGCCGTTCGTTTTCGTGTTGGGATGGGAATTCGATCTTCCCGGCGAGCAGGTCTGGCGGCCCAACGCAGACGTGACGGACGTGACGATAAAGGACGGCGTCCTGTCCGCGAGGACGGTCGGCTCCGACCCGTTCTTCCTGTGCCGCGATATGACCACAAAGACGAACCCCCTCCACTATGTGGTCATCCGAATCTGGGCGAGCCGGGCGGGCATCGGCGAGCTGTTCTGGTCCGGCCGACTCGATGGCCAGTACGGCGGCCTGACCGAGCAGAAGAAGCTGCGGTTCTCCGTCGCCGGAGGCGACCAATGGCAAGAGATCGCACTGCTGCCTTTCTGGCACACGGAGGGCGTGATTCGCCAACTCCGCCTGGACTTGTATGAAGGCGCGGAGTTTCAGATCGACTGGCTTCGGATCATGACCAGACAATCGAATCCGCCGCGAGAGGGTTCTTGCCTTTGGGATCTGCGCGGGGACCTGACAAGCTGGCAAGTCCACCCGGGTGCGTCGGAGTATCTTGCCCCGGCCACTCAGATCGACGTGAACGGCAAACCATGGATCACCGTGGACGCGACGGCGGACCGCGAGACGGTCGCGAGCATTCTCTGGGCCCGGCCGGACGCGCCGGGATTGCAGAGCGAGGACTCTCCCCTGCGAGGCGACGGCAAGCCGCACTCGTACTGCATCCGCGTGGGCGACAACCCGGCGTGGAAAGGCCCGCTCGCGGCGTTCGGGGTGCGACTGCCCCCAGAGGCGAACGCCCGGCTCGACCGGATCGAAATCGCGGCGAGCCCCTCGGGGCCGGGAGAACTCGACGTCGCCTCCTTCGGTTTCGAGAACGGCGTCAACCGCGTGGGCCGGCCGTGCAGACTGCTGGCGCAAGTGACGAATGTCGGCGGCGCGGCGCAGGGGATCGGGCGAGTCCGTCTCGAAGCTCCCCAGGGTCTGCGAATCCTCTCTGAGCCGCAGACGTCGGGACATCCCGCCCTCGAACACGGGGGCATCGCCCGCTTCTTCTGGGAGGTGGTCGCGGACAAGCCGGGTCGCTATCCGGTCCGCATGACGATCGACGGCGAAGGGCGAATGCCGCCGGAACAAGAGGCGACGCTCGAGTTCACGCAGGTCCCTTCAGTTCCGCGCGCCGAGTACGTCCCCGAACCGTGTCCTGTGCGCACCGACATCGAAGTGTGCGCGTACTACTTCCCCGGCTGGCCTTCCGACGCCAAGTGGGACTGCATCCGCGACGTGGCTCCCGTTCGCAAGCCGCTGCTGGGCTACTACGACGAGTCCAATCCGGCCTGCGTGGACTGGCAGATCAAGTGGGCCGTCGAGAACGGCATCTCCTGCTTTCTCGTCGACTGGTACTGGGTCCAGGGCCGCCAGCAACTGACGCACTGGTTCGAGGCGTATCGCAAGGCGCGGTATCGCGACTGGCTCAAGGTCGCCATCATGTGGGCCAACCACAACCCGCCGGGGACGCACTCGGCCGAGGACTGGCTCAAGGTGTCCGCCCACTGGATCGAGCGGTACTTCCCCCTGCCCGGCTACTACCGCATCGACGGGCGGCCCGCGGTCTTCATCTGGGACCCGCACAATCTCCGCAACGACCTGGGCGGCTCGCAGGCCGTACGCGATGTGTTCGACAAA
>JAAYVJ010000159.1 GCA_012517265.1 Planctomycetota bacterium
CAGTACAAGAACGTCGAGGCCTTCCTGGCCGACGTGTCCCTGGCGGGCGAATTCTCCGGCGAGACCTGCGTCGAGGGCCCGGTCGAGCAGGAGTTCGTGATCCTGAGCACCGTGCACCAGGCCAAGGGTCTGGAGTGGCCGGTCGTCTTCATCCCCTGGCTGGCCGACGGCCGATTCCCGACCGACATGGCCATGAATCACGCCGAGGACCTCGAAGAGGAGCGCCGCGTCTTCCACGTCGCGGTGACAAGGGCCCGCGACGAGATCTACCTGGTCGTGCCGCAGGTCTACCGTAACCGCGGCGGCAGTCTCATCATGATGAAGCCCAGCCGCTTCCTCACGGAATTGTCCCGTGATCTCACTGAGCCCATGGAGCTCGAAGAGAGCCTCCCGCACCTCCTCGGCGGCGTGGAGCGCGAGTGCCTGCCCCCGGCAGCGGAGCCATAGTCCACAAGGTGTTTCTCATACGCTACCTTGATCTGGAAATGATCTCCCCAATCGGGTATACTGCAGATGACTCTTGTAGGAAGGATGACCATGCGGACGAAAGAAACAGCGAAACAGGTGATTGACGCGCTGCCGAATGACGCCACGATGGATGACATCATCCACGCGCTCTATGTCACCATGAAGTTCTCAAAGGGGGAAGAAGAGATACGCGAGGGCAGAGGGGTGACGCACGACGAGGTGAAGAGGAAGCTCGAAAAATGGCTCAAGTGATCTGGTCGCCTTCTGCTCTCGCCGATATCGGCGCAATTGCCGAGTACATAGCGAGAGACTCTCCGGAGATGGCCTCGTTGTTCGTTCGCAGGTTGATGGAGGCGACGGATCGTCTGCAGGACTTCCCCCTGTCCGGCCGTGTGATTCCCGAGATCTGTGAGCCCGATGCTCGGGAAGTGATCTGCGGCGTCTATCGCATCATGTATCGCGTGGAGGGGGATGAGGTTTGGATCACAGGAGTCGTCCATGGCGCACGCAATTGGAGGCGGGAATGATCGACGAGGGGTTCCGAGCGGACATCCTCGTCCAAGAAAAAGTCATCGTAGAACTCAAAATCAGTGGAACGGATCGTGCCTAACCACAAGAAGCAGATCCGGACCTATATCCGACTCGCTGAACGTAAGTTGGGCTATCTACTGAACTTCGGCGAAGCCCTGATGAAGAACGGCATAGTCCGTGCCGTCAACGGCCTGAGAGAATGATTCTTCTCTGCGTTTTCGCGTCTCTACCGCGAGAACAGATCCTCTGAATGATGGAGAGGGGCTGTTTCTCGTGCAGCCGGACTACTTCTATACACACCAGTACGCACTTTTTTGCATCGTGGGTCCCATATTTCTCTGATCGCCAATTCAGGCTCCGCGGGATGTAGAAATGCGTCGCCTCGCCCGCAGTTTTGTTCGGTTTTTGTTTGGGTTTTTCAGGGGGCCCGGCCGATAGAAAAGGCAGAGAAGAAAAAGACGCAGAGCACGGAAAACGCTCGGAGGATATCTACGGATGGATATGCAAAGATTTGGACGAATCGAACCGGCGTGCAAATTCGGGCCTGGGGGCGAGTACCTGTCGATCTGGCCGGGCGGGCCGATGTCCGACGACCCGTCGTCGGGGCACCTGACGCGGGTGCTGGAGTCGATCAAAGAGATCATGGGCGCGCTGGCCGGGACGCGGTGCGTCGAGATCCACGACGTGCCCGCCGACAGCAAACCGCTGATTCCCCAGACCCAAGCCCAAAGGCACCAGGAGACGACGACGGATGCGGCCGAAAGAGACGGATCTCATCGACGGTTTAACCCCCAAGCAGCTCCAGGTGCTCCGGCACATTGCGGCGTTTCAGGGCAGCCAACGCTATTCCCCGACGATCGCCGATCTGGCGTCGCAGTTGCGCCTGAGCCGAAGCACCGTGTTCGAGCATCTCGGCGAGCTGCAAAGAAAATCGCTGCTTACGACTTCGCCGGGCAAGGCTCGCTCTTTGAAGTTGACGGCCCAGGGACGCAGACTGCTTAAGGATACGCAGGCCTGCGAGTCCGATCAGGACGAGCCGTCGGGCGAAGGCATTCCGCTGGTGGGCCAGGTGGCGGCGGGATTGCCCCTCGAAGCGGTGGAGAACCGGGACGATCTGTCGCTGAGGTCCTGCTTCGGGACAAGCGACGAACTGTTCGCGCTGCGGGTTCGCGGCGACAGCATGATCGAGGAGAACATTCGGCCGGGCGATTACGTGATCTGTCGGCGGGCCTCGCGGGCGGAGAACGGGCAGATCGTCGTGGCCCTGATCGACGAGGGCGAGGCGACGCTCAAGCGGTTCTACAAGGAAGGCGACCGGGCCCGGCTCCAGCCGGCCAATGAGCGGTACGAGCCCATCTACTCCGACAACTGCCGGATCGAGGCGGTGGTCGTGGGGCTGGTCAGGAAGTTCTGAGCGAGTTTGAAGTGTCGAGTTTGAAGTCTCAAGTGCATGATGGGGGCATGGGCGGCCTTCTTGCTTCCGACTTCACACTTCCAGCTCCGTGACCCACATTCCCCTTGCATAATCCGCCTGCGCCGTCAGAATATCTCCATCGGGGGCGTCGCAAGTCGCCACAGGGCCGGCGCGCGAGCCGGATGACGGAGCCAGGAACACAGGAGTGCCGATGGGTAGACGGGTCGAACACGCCGGAGATGGTTGTGCAAATCGCAAGCTCGTGTTGACGCTGCTGCTCGCGGTCTGCGCTTCAGCGAATGCGGACAACTGGCCGCGGTTCCGCGGGCCCAATGGGCAGGGGATCAGCGACGACAAGGCGATTCCCGTCAAGTGGTCCCAGGGGGACATTCGCTGGAAGATCGAACTGCCCGGCGGGGGACATTCCTCGCCCGTGGTCTGGGGCGAGAAGGTCTTCGTCACCAGCGCGGACGAAAAGGCTCTTACCGGCACGCTCCTGTGCATCGACGCCTCCGGGGGACGGGAACTGTGGCGCAAGTCGCACTCGCTGGCCAAGGTGCCGCTGAACACATTGAACAGCTACGCCAGCGTCACGCCGTCGGTCGACGCGGATTGTGTCTACGTGGTGTGGCCGGGGGCGGCCGAGACCGTCCTGACCGCCTTGACTCACGACGGCAAAGAGGTCTGGACCGCGAGACTGCCGGCCAGCCGGACTCGTCACGGCATGGGCAGTTCGCCCATCCTCTGCGGCGACGCGGTGGTCCTTTCGCACGAGCAGGATAAAGGCAGTGGAGGGGATCTGAGCGTCTGGCTCGCGGTCGACCGTCGAACCGGAGAGGTCCTGTGGCGGCATGAACTCCCGGAAACCGTCAACGCCTCGTACTCGACGCCGTGCTTGTTCGAGGATGCGCCAGGGCGGACGCAATTGATCTTCACGAGCAACTTGTCCGGCGTAGCCGGCGTGGCTCCCGGAACGGGGGAAATCCTCTGGAGAGTCCCGGGCGCCCTGCCCGCGCGGGCAGTCAGCTCGCCCGTGCTGGCCGGTGGGACGATCCTGGCCAACTGCGGGGAGGGCGGCCGAGGCGTTCGCATGGTTGCGGTCAAGCCGCCGAGCGACGATTCGTCCGTTGGGACGGAAGTCTACGGGATCGACGGGGCCGCCGTTTCCTATGTCCCGACGCCGATCGCGGTTGGCGACCTGCTGTTTCTGTTCCTCGACCAGGGCAAGGTGTCTTGCCTCCGCGCGGGAACGGGCGAGGTCCTCTGGAGCGAGAAGCCCGCCGGGCGGTATGTCGGATCGCCGGTGTGCGTGGACCGCAAGCTGTACTGCATGACGGTCGATGGAGACGTCGTGGTCCTGGCGGCCGGGCCCAAGTACGAGTTGCTGGCCGTCAATGCACTGAAGGACAAGACCCAGGCGACGCCCGCGGTCGCCAACGGCCGGATGTATCTGAGGACGTTCTCTCACCTGATCTGCGTGGATGGGCAACCGTGAGGTCGATAGCATGAGGTTGGCAAGATTGGTCGCCGTCGTTGTGGGGATCGGGAGTCTGTACGCGGGCCTCTGCGATGCGCAGTCGCAGACTCCGGCGAAACGGACCCGTGTGGAGGTGGAGGCTCTGATCCGGCAGGTGGGAACGACCCAGCCGGACTGGTGGGACTCGGTTCCACTGGCGTATCCGCCGACGCTCGATCTGGACTGGCCGCTGCGGGACAACGGGCCGTGGGATGCCAGGCGAAACGTCGGCCAGTATCTCTGGGACGTCGTCAACCCGAACCCCGATCGCTGGAGGGAGGGGATCAAGCTGGTGAACCACCTGATGATCCGAAACAAGGACGACCGGGCCAAGCTCGCCCGCTCCACCGAGACGCTGGGCCGGATGTTCCACGACTTGATGGAGGACTACGC
>JAAYVJ010000160.1 GCA_012517265.1 Planctomycetota bacterium
CGCCATGCGGCTGCCCAAGTTCGCCTTCATCGGCACCAGCGCGTGGTTTTTCTTCGTGGTCAACTGGCTCAAGGTGCCCTTCAGCGCCAATCTGAACCTGATCAACGCGGCATCGCTCAAGCTCGACCTGATGATGCTGCCGTTGATCGCCCTGGGGGCGGCCGCGGGCATCCTGTTCCTGCGCAAGATCCCGCAGAAGATCTTCAACGACACCGTACAGATCCTGGCCGCCGCGGCAGCGGTGAAGCTGCTGTTCTAGGATGGCTGTTGCCCGCGGTCCTTCTTGTGCTCGTCGAGCCGCCAGGCCATAATTCATGTATCCTAGAGTCGATTGTCAGACAGATCGTACAAGCCCGTTGATCCATTTGCGATACCATGTGGACGCACAAGAGCGATGCTGACTCCGGCCCGGCCCGCCGGCGGATGATCGAACGCGATCTGATGGGCCGGGATATCACCGATCCCCACGTGCTGCGGGTCATGGCCCAGATTCCGCGCGAGGAGTTCGTGCCGCTGGAGCAGAGGGACCGGGCCTATCTCGACCATCCGCTGCCGATCGGACAGGGCCAGACGATTTCGCAGCCGTACATCGTCGCCTTCATGACGCAGTTGCTGCGGCTGAATCCGTTGTGCGATGTCCTGGAGATCGGGACGGGCAGCGGATATCAGACCGCGATTCTGGCGCGACTGGCCGGGCGGGTCTATACGATGGAGCGATTCGCCGATTTGTCGGCCACCGCCCGGGCGGTGCTTGAGAGACTGGGCATCGGCAACGTCGAGTACGAGATCGGCGACGGCAGCCTAGGCTGGCCGACGGCCCGCACATTCGGTCGGATTCTCCTCACAGCCGCGGCGCCGGATTTTCCACCGCCCCTGGTGGCGCAGCTTGCCGAAGCCGGGGTGATGGTCGCGCCGGTCGGGTGCGGCGATCTCCAGCAGATTGTCGTTGCGGAAAAGCACCAGGGCAAGCTGATCGAAAGGCAACTCAGCGACTGTCGTTTCGTCCGACTGATCGGCGAGCACGGCTTTCGAGACTGATCGCGGGCCGGCCTTCGCTTCGCTGGCGGGGGATGCGGCATCGTGGTATGATACGCGTCGGGGACGGACCTGAGGGACCGTCTCGCGGCGGAGGGTGGAACTCGTCGCAATGGGCAGAATAGGATGTTGTTGTCGATATGCAGGACGTGATTCACTGGCCGGCTCAGGGCAGCGAGGGGGTGACGCTCTCGACGCCGGTGCAGTACCTCAAGGGCGTGGGGCCGGCTCGGGCCGAGGTCTTCGAGAAGCTCGGCGTGCGCACCGTGGCCGATCTTCTGGAGTATTTCCCCAGGGATTGGGTCTTTGCGCCGGAGGCGATCAAGATCGGGCAGATGAAGCCCGAGGAGGAAGCGACGATCATCGGTCTGGTCGAGTCGATCGATTTCCGCGCGTACCGCCGGCCGCCGGTGTTCGAGGCGATCGTCAGCGACGACACCGGGACCTGCCGGATCGTTTGGTTCAACGGCGGACACCTTCGCAACCAGATCAATCTGGGCCGGTTCATCCTGGTCTCGGGCAAGGCTGCGATCTACAAGCACCAGCTCCAGATGACCAACCCGAAGTTCATGGTGCTCGACGAGCGGCAGACCGAGCCGCAGAAGCACTTCAGCGGCGGCGTCTATCCCGCCAGCGGCAAGCTGTCCAGCCGGCAGATCAAGGGGATCATCCTGCCGGTGCTGGATCATCTGGAGACGCTGGTCGGCGAGTTCTACGATGAAAGCCGCCTCAAGGAGCTCGGTCTGATCGGCCGGCGGGACGCGCTGGCCTGGATCCACATGCCGCCGGACCAAGAGAAGCTCAACCAGGCCAAACGCCGGCTCAAATACGACGAGCTGTTTCTCATGCAGCTCGGCCTGGGGCTGCGGCGCTATCATGCGCAGCACGCCGCCAAGGCGCCGCCTTGCGGAATGACCGACGAGATCGACAGCCGGATCCGAAGGCGATTCCCCTTCCTGCTCACGGACGACCAGAACGCCTGCATCGCGGAGATCACCGAGGACATGGGCCGCACGACCCCGATGAACCGCCTGCTCCAGGGCGACGTCGGTTCCGGCAAGACCGTGGTCGCGCTGTACGCGGCGCTGCTGGCCGTCGCCAACAAGACGCAGGCGGCCATCATGGCGCCCACCGAGATCCTCGCCTCGCAGCACTTCCTGAGCATGGAGCGATATCTCAAGGACAGCCAGGTCCGCCGGGTCCTCATCACCGGCGGCATGACCGGCAAGAAACGCGACGCGGTCCTCGCCCAAATCCGGCTGGGCGAGATCGACATCGTCGTCGGCACCGTCGCGCTGCTCCAGAAGGACATCGAGTTTCGCAACCTGGGGCTGGTGGTGATCGACGAGCAGCACAAATTCGGCGTTCACCAAAGGGCGGAAATGCGCAAGGACAGCGCCCCGCATTGCCTGGTGATGACCGCGACGCCGATCCCCCGCACGCTGGCGATGACCGCGTTCGGCGATCTGGACGTCTCGGTGATCAAGCAGTGCCCGCCGGGACGCGGAACGGTCGTCACGCGATGGGTCGATCGCAAGGATCGCAGCAAGGCCTACGATTTCATTCGCGAGCGTCTGCGGGCCGGCAAGCAGGCGTACTTCGTTTGTCCTCGCATCACGGCGATCGAGGGGGACTGCCCGGATGGATCGTCTCGCGTTGCGGGGTCCCGGGAGACCGGCAAGGACATCAAGGCCGCGACCGACACGTGGAAGGAACTCTCCGAGCGGGTGTTCCCCGAATTCCAGGTGGCGTTGCTCCATGGCCAGATGCCCTCACTGGAGAAACAGCAGGTGATGGCGGATTTCCGCAAGGGGCGGATCCACGCGCTGGTGTCCACCGTCGTGATCGAGGTCGGCGTCGACGTGCCCAACGCGACGATCATGGTGATCGAGGGGGCCGACCGCTTCGGCCTGGCGCAACTGCACCAGCTTCGCGGCCGGATCGGGCGAGGCGAATCGAAGTCGTATTGCCTGCTTTTCGCCGATACGGACAACGAGGTCGCCAAGAGCCGGCTCGACGTCATGACTCGGACCACCGACGGATTCGTGATCGCGGAACAGGATCTGCGGATTCGCGGTCCCGGCGAGATGTTCAGCGCCCGCCAGCACGGATTGCCCGACATGAAGATCGCCAACATCATCGACGACTACGAGTTGCTCGTGATGGCCCGTCGGCACGCCTTCCAGGTCGTCCTGTCGGACCCAACGCTGGCCCGGCCGGAGAATCGCGGGGTCCGCGGCGCCCTGATTTCAAAGTTCGGCAATGCCCTCGGCCTGGCCGGGATCGCCTGACGCAAGGAGGTTGTCCTGCGGCGCGTCCGTCTCTGCCGCACGTCTCTGGCCCGGGACCGGCGGTTTTTGCTGGTGCTTGGCCGTGAAAGAGTGTAAAAAGGCCGCTGCTTTGCAGATGCTGGCTGATACTCATGAAGATAGCCTACAGAAACCAGACGTTGGAGGAGGTTCTGGCGGGCCTACGGGGCGTCATGTCGCTGATTGCCGTGGCGTCCTTCGCCTTGCTGTTCGGGTTCTACGAGCCTCTCATCCGCGAGTCGATCGTCTTCAGCGTCCAGACGGTGGTGTTCCTCACGTTTCTGGGCACCAGCATTGTCCGCTTGATCAATGCGGAATCCAAACGCGAGTATCTGTACGTCAACTGGTACGACGTCCCCGCGTTGTTGGCCCTGGCCGCTGTGGTGCTCGGCGCCAGGCAGTGGTTCGGCGATGTCGAGCCGTACCGCGTCCGCCATATGGCCGTCGCGGTCTACCTCATGTTCGAGGTCACCATCAAGTTCTTCCTCCTCTCGGTTCGCCTGGCCGCCAGCGGCAGGAACCCGAGCAGGACCCTGGTCGTCAGTTTCGTCGTCCTGATCGCCACCGGGGCCGTACTGCTGATGCTGCCCAAGGCGACGCCCGGCCGGACGGCTCTGAGCCCGCTCGACGCCTTGTTCACCTCCACCAGCGCCACCTGCGTGACCGGCCTCGTCGTGGTCAACACCGCAAAGGACTTCACCTTCATGGGCCAGGTCGTCATCCTGGTTCTGATCCAGCTCGGCGCCCTGGGCATCGTGGTGTTCGGAGCGGTCTTTGCCTTGCTGCTCGGCCAGGCGCTGACGTTGCGTGAGACCGTGGCGATGCAGGACCTGCTCAGCACGGAGACCGCCAGCCGCATCGGTCGCACGATTCTGTTCATCTTCGTCGTTACGATTCTGATCGAAGCCGGCGGAGCGATGGCTCTGTTTGGAATGTGGGACGACGTCGCGGGCTGGGATCCGCAAACGCAATCACGCTCCTTCTTCAGCATCTTCCATGCGATCAGTGCCTTCTGCAACGCCGGTTTCGATCTGCTCGGCGACAGTCTGGTCCGCTACAACAGGCAATGGCAGGTCTACGGAATCCTCTGTCCCCTGATCGTCCTGGGAGGACTTGGCTTCGGAGTCCTCTACAACCTGGCGAACCTGTTTCTGGATCGGTTGCGGTTGCTCTGGGTTCGACGGGTCCGCAGGCAGGTCTTCCTGCGCGGGGAGCCCCCGATGCGGATGCGTTTGCAGTCGAAGATCGTGCTGTGCGTCAGCGCGACGCTCGTTATAGTCGGCGCCGCAGCCATCCTGCTGTTCGAGCAGTTCTCCGGCGCCAGCAAACCGGCCGGTCCGCCGGACGTGCTCGGCGCCCTGTTTCAGTCCGTCTCGGCCAGGACCGCCGGGTTCAACTCTGTTTCCATCGCCGAGATGAGCCAGTCCAGCAAGCTGGTGCTCATGCTCCTGATGTTCATCGGCGGTTCGCCCGGCTCCACCGCCGGCGGCATCAAGACGGTGACCCTGGCCGTTATTCTGGCGACGGTCGTGGCCACCCTGCGAAAGCGGGCCGAACTGGAAATGTTCCGTCGGTCGATCCGCGTCGTCGTGCTCCGCAGGGCGGTGACGATCACCGTGCTGTTCGTCGCGGCGATCTTTCTGGCGACGATGGCCCTGACGATCACGGAGCGAGCACACTACCCGAAGGACTTCACGCTGCTGGATCTGACTTTCGAGGTGGTTTCCGCGATCTGCACGGTCGGCCTGTCCACCGGGGTTACCCCGCTTTTGACAGACGCGGGGAAGTTGATTATCATTCTGGCGATGCTGATCGGCCGGCTTGGGCCGTTGACTTTGCTGGCCGCGCTGACGTTCAATCTCAGAACGGTCCGGTACGACTATCCGGAAGAGGTGGTGATCGTCGGTTGACGCGTGCAGGATCTGAGATCCGAAATCTGGGATTTGACGTTCCGGGCTTCTCAGGTCGGGCGGGAGAATCTGAACTATACAGGATTGGTCTTCATGAGGCGTTTTGCCGTCATAGGGTTGGGACGATTCGGAAGCAAGCTTGCGGTCGCTCTGTCGATGAGCGGCGCGGAAGTGATCGCCATCGACAAGAATCGCGAGGTCGTCGATCTGATCCGCGATCAGGTGGGCCACGCCGTGCGGCTGGACAGCACCGACGAGGAGGCTCTTCGCGCCCAGGGCGTGCATAACGTGGATGTGGCGATCATCAGCATGGGCCAGAAGGGTTTCGAGGACGCGATCCTGACGGTGGTGACCCTGCGCCAGATGGGCGTGCAGCAGGTGTACGCCCGAGCCGAGAGTCTTGTCGCCGGCCAGGTTTTTTCCAAGGTTGGCGCCACCGAGGTCATCTATCCCGAGCTCGAGTCCGCGCAGCGATGGGCGTACAAGCTTATCGCCCCCCAGATCGGCGAGAAGATCGACTTTGCGCCGGGTTACAGCCTGGCCCGGATCGAGGCTCCCTCCAGCTTCGACGGCAAGACCGTCATGGATTTGCAGCTTCGCCAGAAGTTCAATGTGAACCTCGTGCTCATCAAGCGCAGCGACGAGACGCGGGCCAAGAAGACCGAGAAGGGGCCGATCATCGCGGTGCCCATGCCCGGCACGGTCGTCTACGAGGGCGACATCCTCATGGTCGCCGGTTCCGACGCGGACCTGGCGAGATTGCCGCAGGAGTGATTCAGACCTTCTGCCGGCGGATGCCCACGATCACGCCGAACCAGGTGAACAGAGCCAGCCCCAGCAGTCCGGCCACCGTGGACAGGATCGCCGCTTCCCTGTAGCCCAGGGCCAGCGACGCCGTGGCGAGAATTCCCGCCAAAGCCATCAGAAGCGTCACGATCAGGGGCATTCGGTTGACTCCGCCTTCGCTGTTGGGGATTCGCGTGGCCGGAATGATCAGCAGCGCCAAGTGCAGGGCCAACAGGAGGAGAAACGACTGCCCGCTGATCAGGCCGGCGGCGCCCGCCGCGATGCCCCCCACCAACAGCAGGCCGAAAAGAGAGCTGCTCCATCGCTGCTGTTTCGACAGGGCGTATCGCCCGTACCGGTTGCACTGGAGGATCAGGTTGAACATGGGGTCGATGGTCCAGGTCAAAAGGACGAAGACGATGTAGACCGCCACGACCGGCGCCACGAAGGGCGCGACTGCGGGTCTCGCCTGGGCGGCCGCCTGCAGGACCTTGACCAGGACGTACGCTCCGACGATCAGGCCGCCGCGAACTCCGGGCGACAGCGTGCTCATCCACAGGAAGAACCGCAGGAGCCAGCGGTAGAGGAAGTACCTGGCCTTGAGGGCCTCGACCAGTCCATGACGCGCGTAATCGAAGTTGGGATTGAGGCGCAGAGCCTCGCTGAAGTGCTCCAGGGCCTCGCGATGCCGGCCCTTGTGCAGCAAAGCCCATCCGAGATTCGCGTGGGTCTGCGCGTTCTCCGGGTCCTTGAGCAGGGCCTGGTCGATCGTCCGATGCGCCTCCTCGTGCCGATTGAGCTTGACCAGGGCCGTGGCGCGGTGGTTGAGGCATCCCTGGTGCGTCGGGTCGTGCGTCAGCCCTTCGTTGGCGGAGTCGAGGGCTTCCTGCCATCGCTGGGCCCGCAGATAGATCGCGGCCCGCAGGCCGTGGTAGTCGCTTTCCTGGGGGTCCAGACGAATGGCCTCTTCCGCCGCCAGGCGGGCGGTCTGGAGATCGTCGCCCTGGGCTTTGACCAGTCCCAGCATGAAATGGCAGTACGGCTGATCCGGCGCCAGGTGGATGGCCTGCTTCGCTTCGCTCTCGGCCTCGTCGAGCTTGTCCTGCTGCATCAGGCACAAGGCCAGCAGGGCGTGCGAGTAGGCGTCGTCGGGATGCTCGGCCAGGACCTGTCGCAGTTCCTGCTCCGCCAGGTCATAGCGGGATTGCTGCAATAGCAGTAGGGCTCGCTGGATCATGATCGCCTATCGCATCTTGAGGTAGTCGAGAATGTCATCGTAGATCCCCCCCTCGTTGGCATACATCGCGTAGTTGCGGGCCGAGGCGAACCACGGGGCCGTGGACGGCTTGACCTGCTTGAGCGTGCCCAGCAGGTCCCTGGTCTCCAGAGGTTGCGGCGTGCCTCGCGTCAACGCCTCTTCGAGCTTGCCCTCGACCGCCTGGTCCACGACGGCCTTGAGGTCCGCGCCGGAGAACTTCTCCGTCTTTTTCGCGATCGCGTCGTAGTCGATCTCGGTTTGCGGCTTGCCCCGCAGAAGGATGCGAAGGATCGCCGCGCGGGCCTGCCGGTCCGGCGGAGGGACGAACAGCAGCCGGTCGAATCGCCCGGGCCGGCGGAAGGCCGGGTCCAGATGCCAGGGGGCGTTGGTGGCCGCCAGGATGAGGACCCCGTCGTTGACGCTGTCGACGCCGTCCAGTTCGGACAGGAACTGGTTGATCAGGTGCCGGCCGCTGCTGGCCCGCATGTCGGCCCGACTGGCGCCCAGCGCGTCGACCTCGTCGAAGAACAGGACGCACGGCGCATGCTCCCTGGCGTTCTCGAACAGCGCGTGCAGGTGCTGCTCGCTGTTGCCGATGTACATGTCGAGCACGTCGTGGAGGCCGACCGAGTAGAAGGCCGCGTCGATCTCCCCTGCGGTCGCTCGCGCCAGATAGGTCTTGCCGCAGCCCGGCGGGCCGTACATCAGCAGGCTGCCGCCGACCTTCTTGCCGTAGGCCCGATAGAGTTCCGGGTGCTTCATCGGCTCGATGATCTTGAGCCGGATCTGCTTCTTCAGATCGTCCATGCCGCCGACGTCGTCGAAGCCCATGTCGGGCTTCTCCATCTCGAAGGAGGGACTCTCCTGTGGGATCTCCCCGGCCGGCATGCGGATTCGCCCCTCTTCGTCGACGTCCGGGTCTTCCCGCCAGGGTTCCGCGTCGCCCGACGGCTGGATGTCCAACGCAGCGGCAAGATCCGGATCGGCCAACTCGGGATTGTCCGCGATCGCCCTGCGATACGCCTGGACCGCCTGGGCCAACTGGCCCTTGAGCAGCAGCAGCCTGGCGTGTTGGATGAAGTACTGCGGCTTGCAGTTGGGACGCTTGACCAGTTCTTCGACGATCACCAGGGCCGCGGAAACGTTGCCCAGTTTGCGATAACACTCGGCCAGAGTCGCCTGCAAGACCTCGCTGGTGGACTGTCTCTCCAGGCCTTGTCGCAAGAGCTTCTCGGCCTCCTCCAATTGTCCTCGCGACATCAACAGCTTGGCGAGCTGGCTCCGCAAGACGCTGTTCTCCGGCGTCAGCTCCAGGGCCTCCCGCAACGCATTCAGTGTTTCATCCTGCTCGAACATGATCTCTGCCAGCCAACCAGGGCATAATCCTCACGCGGCACGCACAAAGCAGCCAAGGCCGCCTCCGATACACGCAGGTGAATTGGACGTATCCTCGGCTCACATCCCCGCCGCGGCCCCATTATACGCGACGCAGGGGAGCAGGCAAATGGATTCGCTTGCCGTCACGTGCACGCTGTCTGTCGACGCATGCCGCCTCAGTGTGCAAAGAAGCCGAATGCAGGTCCGAAGCGGACCTGCCCGGGAAGTTTTTCGCTTTGGGCC
>JAAYVJ010000758.1 GCA_012517265.1 Planctomycetota bacterium
GAACCCAAGGCCTATCCCTGGGCCATCTCCATGCGAGGCAAGAATCCCGCCGTGCTGGACATCGAGTTGCTCAATCCCTACAACGGCATCGACGCCACCCGCAATGAACGGCACCTGATCCGCAACGTGCACGGCCAGCCGCTACGCCGGGGCATCTATGTCGATTCGATCTACGACATCGGCCGGATCGAGAACGTGCATTTCAATCCGTGGTTCAGCATGAAGCCGGGCCTGTTCCAGTGGCAGATGGCCAACGGCGAGGCCTTCATCTTCGCCCGTTCCGACTGGGAATACGTGCTGAACACCTTCTGCTTCGGGTACAAGGTGGGCTACAAATTCATCGCCACCAAGGCCGGCATGTGCAACGGCAACTTCCTGGGCATCGGCGCCGACGACTGCTGGACCGCGTTGGTCGTCGAGCAATGCGCCCCCTTCGGCCTGCTGATCACCAACGGCGAGTTCGTCTCCTTCCACGGCCCAGACCCGACGATGATCGAGGTCCTGGAGACCAACACCGGCTCCGTCCGCTTCTCCAACTGCGCCTTCTGGGGCCCGTGCAACCAGATCGCCAAGATCGCCGGCAAGGGCACCGTCGGCTTCGGAGACTGCACCTTCACCCAATGGGGCGGCAAAGGAGGGACCCTGTCGGCCATCCAGGCCCAGAGCGGCACGGTCCTGGTCCGCGGGTGCGAGTTCCGCCAGGACCGCCCGCAGATCCAGTTGGGCAAGAACGTCCGCCGGGCGGTGATCGCCGAGAACGTCTTCAACGGCGCCGAGCGGATCGTCAACGAGTCGGCCGGCAACGTGCAGATCGGACTCAACAGCAGCGGTCAATAATGTGCCCGCAAGGGCTCAGATTCACAGTGTGCCCGTCAGGGCATATCTTCTCTCTGTGGGAGGGAAGAGAGAAGATCACCCCTTGCGGCGTCACTACGAAGGGTTTCCTTGAAGACGCCGGCCGGAGGCCGTATACTGAGGCGGACAATCAGAGACCAACGACTGTGAAGGGGTGCGAACCATGGCACAACAGGTCGATCGTCGGGACTTCATCAAGACGTCCGTGGCCGCGGCGGCGGGAGCCGCGATGGGAGCGGTCCCGGGACAATCCTCCGCGGCCCAGACCGGCGTCGGCGGCATGCCCATGGGCCGGATCAAGAACCTCACCATCAGTCGCCTGATCTCCGGCGGCAACCTCATCAGCGGCTGGGCCCACGCACGGGATCTCCGCTACGTGCACAACCTGATGGATCACTACAACACCCCGGAAAAAGTGCTCGAGACGCTGGCCGTTCTCGAAGAATGCGGCGTCAACGCGATCATCGCCGACCCCAGAAAGAAACCCATGGATGTCTTTAAAGCTCATTGGAAACGGGGCGGCAAGATCCAGTGGATCGCCGAAGGACATCCCGAGCCCGACGACCTCAAGACGAACATCCGGGCCTCGATCGACTGGGGCGCTTCGGCGGTCTACATCCAGGGCGTCATCGGCGACCGCTGGCTCAAGGAAGGCCACGCGGACAAGCTCGGCGAGTGCGTCGAGTTCATCAAGTCCCAGGGCGTCCCCGGCGGACTCGGGGCCCACATGCTCGACGTGATCGTCAACTCCGAGGCCCGCGGCTTCGATCCCGATTTCTACGTCAAGACGCTGCACCACTCGAACTACTGGTCGTCCCGCCGGTCGGATCAGGGGACGGACGTCGTCTCCAACAACGCGGACAACTTCTGGGAGCCGACGCCGGAGGAGACGATCCAGTTCATGAAGACCGTCAAGAAGCCGTGGATCGCGTTCAAGACCCTCGCCGCCGGAGCGATTCACCCGACCAGCGGATTTCAGTACGCCTTCGAGGGCGGAGCCGATTTCATCTGCGTCGGCATGTTCGACTTCCAGGTGCGCGAGGACGCCATCATCACGCGGAAGATCCTCGAAGGACTCAAGAATCGGGATCGGGCCTGGTATGCATAAGAAGATCCCCGCCGCGGGAATGATCGGCCTGACCTCCCTGGTGCTGATTCTCGGCGTCGGCGCAGGGGTCCGCATGTCGATCGTCCGAGCCGAGCCGCAAGACATGGGAATGAGAAGCCGCGGCATGGGCGGACCGAGCATGAGGGATCCTGGGATGTACGCCCCGGGTCCGCCGCGGGACGAACGCGCGTACCGCTCCCCGTTCGACCTGGCCTTCTCGCCGGACGGCCGGCTCCTGGCCGTGTCGGACCGAACCGCTCGCTGCCTGTATGTGTTCGACGCTCGCACGAACGACCTGGCCAGGACCATCCCTCTGCGAGGCCGGCCTTCAGGCCTGGCGTGGGCGTCGCCGGACAAAGTCGCGGTGTGCGAGTACGACGCCGGCACCGTTGCAGAGGTGGACGCCACAACGGGACAGGTCTCGCGGCGGTTCTTCGTCGGGCCCAAGCCGATCGGCGTGGGGATTGCCGTTCGCAAAGGCCTGCTGGTCGTCTGCGATTTCGGCCTGCACACCGTCTCGATAGTGGATCTCAAGACCGCCGCGTTGCGTGCGTCGGTCCCCGCCGGCAGGTATCCGCACTGCGTGGCAATCACTCCCGACGAACGAACGGCCGTAATCGCCAACCTGCTGCCTTCCGGCTCGGCGGCCGAGCACGCATCGACCTCGCTCGTCAGCCTGATCGATCTGGACGGCGGAACGAAGATCGCCGATGTCCCCCTGCCGGACAATTCGGCGAACGTCCGCCAGGTTCGGATCTCGCCCGATGGGCGATGGGCCTACCTCGTCCACACGCGCGGCCGGACCATGCTGCCGACGACGCAGCTCGACCGCGGATGGGTCAACACCAACGCGATGAGCATCATCGACTTGGCCGCCGGATCGGAAAAAGGCAGATCGGGCCTATATTCTTCAACGAAATCTCCTGGTTCGATTTCGTTGAAGAATCGAGACGATGGAACTTCTGATACGCGACCGGGGTTTGAGGGGGAAGAATCGAAGAAGGAGATTCTTCCCCCTCAAAGTAGGCCCGATCTGCCTTTTTCCGATCCCCCTCGCGCCACGCCGGAACTCTACGCCACCGTCCTGCTCGACACGGTGACCGAGGGGGCCGCCGATCCGTGGGGGATCGCTCTTTCGCCGGACGGTACGGCCGCATGGATCAGCCTGGCCGGCGCGCACCAGATCGCCCGGATCGAGTTGGCCAGGCTGCATGACCTGCTCGGCGGGCGGGGCGATCAGGGCCCCAAGCCGGATTCGACAGCCACCGACGCGACCACCATCTGGCGAGAAATCCAGGAGGACCCGACCAAGCGAGCCCAGCTCTCGTATCACCTCAGCGCCCTGTATGCGGCCGGGCTGATGTCGCGAACCCCGATCGCGGCCCAAGGCCCCCGATCGATCGCGATCTCGCCGGACGGCGGGCAATTGGTGGTGGCCAGCTACTTCTCCGGCGAGGTGCTCGTCGTGGACCCCAACCGCTGCCAGATCGTCAAGCGGATCGGCCTGGGGCCCCAGCCGGCCCCGGACGTGGTCCGCCACGGCGAGTTCGTCTTCCACGACGGACGGCACAGCTTCCAGAGCTGGCTGAGCTGCGCCTCGTGCCATCCGGACGGCCGGGCCGACGGCATGAACTGGGACCTGCTCAACGACGGCATCGGCAACCCGAAGAACACCCATTCCCTGCTCTGGTCGCACAGGACTCCGCCTTTGATGTCCCTGGGCATCCGCGAGAACATGGAAGAGGCGACGCAGAAGGGATTCCAGTTCATTCAGTTCCGCGAAGTGGAGGAAGGCGACCTGAACGCGGTCCGCGCATACCTGCGGTCGCTGGAGCCGGAGCCCAGCCCGCATCTGGTCAACGGTAGCCTCTCGGACAAGGCCCGCAAAGGCCGGCAGATCTTCGAGAGCCACCAGGTCGGCTGCTCCGCCTGTCATCCAGCCCCCCTGTTCACCACACTCAAGACCTACGACGTGGGCACCCGATCCACCCTGGATCGCAGCGGAGCGTTCGACACACCGACCTTGGTCGAGACCTGGCGGACGGCCCCCTACCTCCACGACGGCAGCGCGGTCGCTCTCAAGGACGTGATGACGACGAAGAATCCCGGGGACAAGCACGGCAGAACGTCTCACTTGAGCGAGGAAGAAATCGACGCACTGGTCGAGTACCTCCTGTCGCTGTGAGCGAGTCTCGAACCACCGAGGACCTATGGGGAGACCGGCATGAAGAAGAAACGGATTGTCTTGGGCCTGGGCGTTGCCATTCTCCTCCTTGTCCTTGGCGGCACTGTCCTTTACCGCCTGGTCTGGGGACCCGAGAGCATCAGCGGTCCCCTGGAGGCAATTCCTCAGCCGGTCGCCTCGCCCGAGCCCATCCGGGCGGGCCAGGCGGATTGGCCTTGCTGGCGGGGCGTCAACAGCGACGGCAGAAGCCAGGTCACCGGCGTCCGAACGGACTGGACCGGCGGCCTCAGGAAGCTCTGGGAGGTCAACTTTCTCTGCCAGGGCTCTCGAACCGCCACATGGTCGGCGCCCGCCGTGCGAGGCAACCGCCTCGTCATCCCGGGTCGCGACGAAAAGAACGATCTGGTCTTCTGCCTGGACCCTGAAACCGGAAAACTGATCTGGAGCCGATCGTACGAGGCTCCCATCCGGATCCCCAAGCATGGACCGGGCGCGAGGGCCACGCCGTACATCGACGAGGACCGCGTCTACACATTTGGGTACCGCGGCGATCTGGCGTGTTGGCGGCTTGCCGACGGCGAGTTGCTCTGGAGGTCCAATGTAGAAGACGCCGGCGGCAAGGCGCCGATGTGGGGTCATTCGTCCTCGCCGTTCGTACACGCAGATAAGGTGTTCGTTCAGGGTGGGGGCCGAGCCCTCGTCGTCGCCTACGACAAGATGACCGGAAAGCTTCTCTGGAAAGCAGGCGAAGGCAAGGCGGGCTACGCGGCGATCACGCCGCTCTACGAGGGCGAAGCGATGAGACTGCTCGTCTTCCACGGAACGGGACTCGCCTGCCTCGACCCGAACGACGGCGCCATGTTGTGGCAGGTCCCCTGGAAAACGAGCTACGACGTCAACGCCACGACCCCGGTCGCCGCGGGCCGGACGGTCTTCATCACCTCAGGCTATGGGACCGGCTGCCAGGCCCTGCGAATCGACGATGGGAAGGCCGAGTCGCTTTGGCGCAACCGAACGATCGCGTCGCATCATTCCGATCCTGCCGTGATCGACGGCTTCCTCTACGGCTACTCCGGCCAAAGCGACCAGAACCGAGGGGACTTCAAATGCGTCGACCTGGCGACCGGAGCCGAGAAGTGGAGTACGAATCGAATCGGCTGGGGCACATTCGTTCACGTCGACGGGCATCTGCTCTGCCAGGACATCAAGGGCAACCTCTTCCTCGTCAACCCCGATCCCCATGCGTTCGCCGAAGTCACGACGATGAAGGCGGCCCTGGGCGACGTCGCCGACCCCGTCTGGACCGTCCCGACCGTCGCCAACGGCAGGCTCTATCTCCGCCACATGCAGCGCATGGTCTGCTACGATCTGATCAACCCGTAACCCACGATCGTCCGCAATGAACAGGAAGAAAGAGTCGCAC
>JAAYVJ010000161.1 GCA_012517265.1 Planctomycetota bacterium
CGCCCGACGACGAACTTGAAGATTCGCCCGGTTTCGGGTATAGTCGTCCAGGAGTCGGCCCTCGCAGGCGCCCCGTCCGCCGGCTGACCCTGCCGCCAACGTAGCTCAACGGTAGAGCTCTGGTTTTGTAAACCAGGGGTTATGGGTTCGAATCCCATCGTTGGCTGTCTTCCTCAGACGGACTGTACTGCTTTGGTTCGCAGTTCCCACGCAGAGATGGGGTGGGGATCGAAGAATCCGGGCTATTCGCCGAATACCCACTTGTCCTTCCACCTGTCCGGCAGCTCGACCACTCCGCCGGGCCGCGCCGCGTACTCCTGCAACAACCGCTCAACCGCGTCTCTGAACTCCATGAAGCGGAAGTCCTTGGGCTTTCGCTTCATGCCGCCGATGTTCTCGATCGAAGACAGGATCGATTTCGCGACACAGCGGAATTGGCCGGCCACATCGAGTTTGGCAAGCTCTTCCGCATCGACCTGTCCGACGCTGACGAAGGCCTTGTGCTTCGGGCGATAGCTCCTGTAGTCCTTGGTCTGCACGAACCAACCCGCGACTTGGCTTGCGGAGCCAAGAAGCTCAAATCCGTAGTGGAACGTATGCACGGATGTCCCGAATTCCGCCTCCCGCAGGCGGGAGTTCAAGTAATCTTCGAGAGCGTTCAAGTCGATTCGTAACGCTCGTTCGGCGTCCCAGGCAATCGTTCGCTCGATGCTGAACTGCATTTTTCTCGCCTCCGCCAATTGACCATTCGCCTACAGCCCGTCTCCGGCCAAATAACACCACGGGCCGGCGTTGCCCGTCGACGTCACACAGAATCGAATTACTCGTCGACCTCATCACGCCCACGGAACACAGGCCGTGCTACAAGCCGTCACTCGCTCGTGTCCAGGACGCTCATGAAGGCTTCCTGCGGGATTTCGACGGCCCCGATGTTCTTCATTCGCTTCTTGCCCTCTTTCTGCTTCTTGAGGAGCTTCATCTTCCGCGTGACGTCGCCGCCGTAGAGCTTGGCGGTCACGTCCTTGCGGTAGGCCTTGATCGTCTCGCGGGCGATGATCTTGCCGCCGATGGCGACCTGAAGCGGAATCTCGAACTGATGGCGAGGGATCGACTTACGCAGTTTCGTGATCAGCTTGCGGCCGCGCGGCTCGGCGTTGCTGCGGTGCACGATCAGCGAGAGCGCCTCGACGGGCGTCCCGTTGACGAGGATGTCGATCTTGACCAGGTCCTCGGCTTCGAAGCCGGTGAACTCATAGTCCATCGTCGCGTAGCCGTGGCTGATGCCCTTGATCAGGTCGTAGAAATCGTACACGATCTCGGCCAGCGGGGCCTTGTACACCATCATCACGCGCGTGGGGCTCAGGTAATCGGTCTTGAGCAGCTTGCAGCGACGGGCCTCGGCCAGCTTCATGATGCCGCCGATGGTGTCGTTGGCCGTGATGATTTCGAGCTTGACGAACGGCTCGCGGATCTCCGCGACCATGGTGCGGTCGGGCAATTCGCTGGGCGCGTCGATCCTCTTGACCGTCCCGTCGCGAAGGAGGATCTCGTAGCTGACGGTCGGCGCGGTCTGGACGACGTCGATGTCGTTCTCGCGTTCGAGCCGCTCCTGGATGATCTCCATGTGCAGGAGGCCCAGGAACCCGCAGCGGAATCCGAAGCCCAGGGCCTGGGAGTTCTGCGGGACGAACGTGAAGCTGGCGTCGTTGAGCGAGAGCTTGTCGAACGCGGCGCGGAGACGCGGGTACTCCGTGTTGTTGCCGGGATAGAAGTCGGAGAACACCATCTGCATCGGCGGCTTGTAGCCTTTGAGAGCGTCCGGGGCGGGGTGCACGTCGTCGGTGATCGTGTCGCCGATGCGGACGTTGGCCAGGTCGCGGATGTTGGCGATGACGTAGCCGACCTCGCCGCAGCCCAGCTCGTCGACGGGCCTCATGTCCGGGCGGAACTTGCCCAGCTCGGTGACCTGGTAGGTGTAGCCGGTGCCCATGAGGCGGATTCGCTGGCGGGTCTTGAGCGTGCCGGAGAAGACGCGGACATAGCAGATGACGCCGCGATAATCGTCGTACTGGCTGTCGAAGATCAGCGCGCGAGCCGGTTCGTCGCTGCGGTCAGCAGGCGGCGGCAGGAGCATGCAGACCGCGTCGAGCAGATCCTTGACGCCTAGGCCGCTCTTGGCGCTGATGTGGAAGCACTCGTTCCTGCGGATGCCGAGCACGTGCTCGATTTCCTCCGCGACCAGGTCCGGCTGGGCGGCGGGCAGATCGACCTTGTTGATCACGCCCAGGATCTCCGCGCCGGCCTCGGTCGCCAGGTAGGCGTTCGCGAGCGTCTGGGCCTGAATTCCCTGCGTCGCATCGACCACCAGCAGCGCCCCTTCGCAGGCCGCCAGCGCCCGGCTGACCTCGTAGCCGAAGTCCACGTGGCCCGGCGTGTCGATCAGGTTGAGCATGTAGTGTTCGCCGTCGTGCTCGTATTCCATGGTGACGGCGGAGGCCTTGATCGTAATGCCGCGTTCCCGCTCGATATCCATGCTGTCGAGGATCTGGTCCTTGGCCTGGCGCTCGGTGATCGTGCCGGTCAGCTCCAGCATGCGATCGGCGAGCGTGCTCTTGCCGTGATCGATGTGAGCGACAATCGAGAAATTCCGAATGTTCTGTATCTTCATAGGTTCCGTCAATCCAGAGCCGAAAAATCGCAGAGAATCGTATCCGCAACGGGCAAGGCCCTCCCGGCGAGCCGGACCGCGCGGTCCGTGACCTCCATCAGGCCCATCGCGCGGTATCGCTCGATCGGGTCGGCGAAGATCCGCATGGGGTCGAGCCCGGTCCGCCGCCGGAATTCCGCCAGGTCGATCCCGCCCCGCCGTCGCAGGTTCAGCACGGCAGTTTCGCAGACCGCGTCGTCCGGACTGACGACCTGCGTCTGGGCCGGCGCCGGCCGGCCGCTCTCGACGGCCGCGAGATATCGCTCGATGTCCGCATCGTTCGTGATGCGACGACCGCCTTCGCGGATATCTAGGGTCAGGCACGAAGCCGCCGCCGGGCCGATGCCGACGTACGGACGGTTGGCCCAGTACCCGAGATTGTGCCTGCACTCGAAGCCGGGCCTGGCGAAATTGGAGATCTCGTATTGCCGGAGGCCCGCCCGCTCCAATCGGTCGATCGTCCACTCGTACATCGCCCGATCGAGTTCTTCGTCCACCGCCGCCAGCCGGCCGGCTCTCCGCCAGGCTTCGAACACCGTGCCCGGTTCGAAACTCAGACTGTACGCCGAGACGTGCTCGATGTTCAGCGCGACCGCCGCATCCAGGCTCGCCTGCCAGTCTGCCGGCGACGAGCCGGGAATTGCGAAGATCAGATCGAGCCCGACGTTCTCGAAACCCGCCCGCCGAGCGGCCGTCACCGCGGCGCCGATCTGCTCGACCGAATGCCCCCGGCCCAGCAGCTCCAGCTCCCGCGCCAGGAACGATTGCGCTCCGAACGAAAGGCGATTCACTCCGGCCGTTCGCAATCCTTCCAGGAACCCGGCGTCGACCTGCCCCGGGTTGCACTCGACGGTGAACTCCGCGGCGGGCAGACAGCGCCGGCGCACCTGCTGAACGAGTCGAAGCAGGTCATTCACAGGCAGCGAACTGGGACTGCCCCCGCCGATGTAAGCGGTG
Organism: Planctomycetota bacterium; assembly: GCA_012517265.1. Taxonomy (GTDB): domain Bacteria; phylum Planctomycetota; class Phycisphaerae; order Sedimentisphaerales; family Anaerobacaceae; genus PLanc-01. The sequence continues at coordinate 3,665 of JAAYVJ010000161.1, forward strand.
CAGAACCCGGTTCTCTCGCATCGATCCAACTCCAGCAGCAGACCGTCCACGAGCCGCGGGGCATCGACGCGATCGGCGGGCAACGAGTAGAAGCCGCAATACCTGCACTTGCTCCGGCACACGGGAACGTGAACGTAGAGACCGAAGGATAGAGAGTCGTCCCTCGTCCCTTGTCGCTCGTCGCTCGCCTGCCCGCGTGCGAGCGCGCGCCAGCTCGCCGAGCGAGAATCCGCTTCACGCTTCACGCACGACGCACGACGCCCAGATTTCGTTGGTCCGGTAGCCAGTTCTGCCATTGACAGTATTCCAAGGGATCGAGAGGGTTTCCGATGGCACCAAACCAGCTACTATAGCGAATCACGGCGCGTTTGGCAAGGTCATCTTGGCGAAGGGCGACCGGCGTTCGAGGAGAGATACTCCCATAACTATTTGAGAATACAAGACTTGCGGCAAGGAGCATCGAGAAGGATGCCGGGCCTTTCCCAGGGAGACCGGCGAGACAGGATTCGCGCCCCAGGTGGGCACGGTGGCCCACCTGGCAGCGCGAGGAGATGGCGCGAGACTCAGGAGTCGAAGCTCTTCAACTCGTCATCATCGGTCAGGGGAATGGCCGCCGCCCTGCGGCTTTCGCCGTGTTGAGCGCCCTGCCGTGGGGATCGCCCGTTCGCGATGCTGTGGAAGATGCGATCCGAGGGCGACAATGTCGGCTTGCCGGCCGGACCTCCGGCCTTCTTCGTCGTGTCGCGTTTGGCCGCGCCTCCCACCAGGGCCGCCAGTTGCGAAACGATTTCCTTCATGGACTCGGCCTGGGCGCTGAGCTCTTCGGAAGCGCTGGCGGATTCCTCCGCGTTGGCCGCATTCTGCTGCGTGACCTTGTCCATCTGCGCCACTGCGGTGTTGACCTGATCGATCCCCTGGGCCTGCTCGTGATTGGCCGCGGCGATCTCGCCAACCAGATTCGTGGTCTTGCCCACGCTCTGGACGATTTCCTCCAGGACCTTGCTGACCTCGCCGGCGATGGCCACGCCGTTCTTGGAGTTCTTGACCGACTCCTCGATCATGCCGGCGGTGTCCTTGGCGGCTTCGGCGGAGCGCATCGCGAGATTTCGCACTTCTTCGGCGACCACGGCGAAGCCCTTGCCCGCCTCGCCCGCGCGGGCCGCTTCGACCGCGGCGTTCAGCGCCAGCAGATTCGTCTGGAACGCGATTTCGTCAATGACCTTGATGATCTTGGCGGTTTCGTCGGAGCTCTTCTGGATCTCCTGGATGGCCGCGTTCATCCGGCTCATCGCCTCGGCCCCGGTGCCGGCGGCTTTCCTGGCGTCAGAAGCCAGGGCGTTCGCCTGCTGGGCGTTATCCGCGTTCTGCTTGGTCATGGACGACATCTCCTCCAGGCTGGAGGAAGTCTCCTGGAGCCCTGCGGCCTGCTCCGTGGCCCCTTCGGCCAGAGACTGTGACGCCGCGGAGACCTGGCCGGAGGCAGCCGCAACCTGTTCGGCCCCCTCGGTCAGTCCTGTGATGATCCGGTTGATCGGCCGGGTGATGCTCATCGAGAGGAACACGCCCAGGACGATCGCCAATACGACGCCGACCACCTGGGATCCGAGCATCACAACGCCGCTTCGCGACGCCGCCAGAGTGGCGGTGGCCACGGCCTGCGACGCGGATTCCTTGTTCGTTGCGATGAGCTTGTCCAGAGCATTCTGGACGTCCCTCTGCTTGTTGGCGCATCCGCCGAATCCCTGGCTGGTCGCCTGCTGGTAGAGCGTCGATGCCTTGGAGATCTCGGCGCGGATCTTGTCGAAGTCTCGGAACGTCGCCAGCAGCAGGCCCTGCATCTGCTCGTATTTGGCGTTGGCCTCCTGGGTGTTGCCCGCTTTGACGGACTCCTTGGTCTGCTTGACCATCTCGTGGAACTGTTTGTGCCCGTCGAGCATTCCCTTGATGACCGCGTCGATCTCATGATTCTCGGTCTTGAATTGCGCGACCCATTTGCCGAAGTTGCAGACCGAGGGGTCGTCGCCCCCCTCGAACGCATGTTGTTGCTGGAGGAGCGCCGCCACCTTGTCTTTGAGCACGTAGTGGTCACAGACGAACTTCTCGATCGACATCCCGAGAGCCGCCGGGTTGAACACGTCGGTCTGCTCCACTTGTCGGCAGAGGTCGAAGAAGGTGTTGTTCTCTTTCTTCCACTCATCGAGGCTCTGCCTGAATTGCGCCCAGAGCTGCTGTTCCTCCTGGCTGTGGGACAGGGCCTCATAGGCCGCGAGGGCCTGCCCGTACGTCTCGCGCGCCTTGGCGACGTTCTCGTGCTGTCTGGCGCGATCCGCCGCGGCGATGTCCGGATTCAGCAGCGTCCGCTGCGCGACCTTGATCTTCTCCAGATTCTCGGAGATCGTCAGGAGATTCTGGATTGCGGGCAGACGCCGGGCGCCCACGTCGACAATGTGCCCCTTGGCGCTTCGCAAGCTGACGAACCCGACCGTTCCGATCACGGCCGCGATGGCGGCGACCGCGACGAACCCGGTAATCAGTTTGACACTCAGTTTCACTCGTTTGAACATGATAGACCCTTTCACTCAACACTAGGTTGCCGTTCCATAGTAGGCCTTGACGACTCCGTCGGCAGCACCGCCTCATGGGCAGGGAACTGGCGACAGATTGCAGTTCTTCTCGATGGTTGTTGCCTGTTTGGTTCTCCGGAGCGTGTGCATCACGGCGTGTCTTCGGTCAAGGATATCCGCGTGCGAATGCCCGCGAGGTCGGAGCCCCCCAGGACTCGATCGATGTCGAGCAGAATCTTGACGGATTGTCCGACTTTGCCCATCCCCAAAATGAAGTCCGTGTTCACCGTCGCGTCGAAATGAGGCGCATCCTCGATCTCGCCGCCGGCAATGTCCAGCACTTCTTGAACGCGGTCGACGATGATGCCGGTGCTTGACTTGCGTTGGCCGTCGGAGATCTCCACAACGATGATGCAGGTCTGGTCAGTGATGTCCACGGATTCCATGCCGAACTTCGCCCGCAGATCCACGACGGGAATGACCTGACCGCGCAGATTGATCACTCCTCTGACGTAATGGGGAGTCTGCGGGACCGCGGTGACATCCATGTAGCCGATGATCTCGCGGACCTTCAGAATCTCCAGCCCGTACTCCTCCTGAGCCAGTGCGAACGTGAGATACTTGCCTTCTTTGTTCAGGGTGGCCTTGTTCGGGCCTGTCGTCTGTAAGATTGCAGCCATAGAGGAACCTCCTTCCGGAAACCTCCCACGGCCACAGCCGGCAGCGGCTGGTGCACCGATGGGCAGGCCGATTACTGCAGATTCTCCACCCCCAAGTCCTTCATCTGCGCAGATGTCGCCGGTTGGATGCCCAACGCGTCGGCGACCGTCGTGCCACACACACGCACGTGAGAATTGGGATCGCCCACAAGAGGTGGCGGCTTTACAGAAGTAGGACATTCA
>JAAYVJ010000162.1 GCA_012517265.1 Planctomycetota bacterium
AACCATCGTGTACTCGTGTCCCTACGTGCCGGCCGAGTGGATCGCGGCTCATGGCTTGCTGCCCAGGCGACTGGTCCCGCTACCGGCCGAAGGCGCCTCCATCGCGCCTCGCGCGGAAGGCCTGTGTCCCTACGCCCGCGCGTTCATCAATGAGGCCGCGGCCGCCGGCGCCGAGGGGATCATCGTCACGACTCTGTGCGATCAGATGCGCAGAGCCTATGACTTGCTGGTTCGCGGGACCATCACGCCGGCGTTTCTGCTCAATGTGCCCAAGACCTGGCAGACTGTCGCCGCTCAGAGACTGTACCTGGACGAATTGAAGCGTCTAGGCCGGTTTCTGGTTCGGCTGGGCGGTCGAACTGCGACCCGTGAGGGTCTGGCGACTGAGATGATCAGGCCAGACGCGCATGCCGCGTGCACCGCCGCTCCAGGTCGGGATGCGCGCGTGCCCATCGCCGTGCTGGGTGGACCTTTGATGCAGCGGGATCGCGTGCTGTTCGATCTCGTCGAGGAGGCCGGCGGGCGCATCGCGCTGGACGCCACCGAGACCGGCCGGCGGGGACAGCCGCGACCCTTCGACCGCAGACGCATCGCCGAAGAGCCGCTCATGGAGCTTGCCGACGCGTACCTCGGCATCGCGGACGCGTCCCGCCGGCCCAACAGCGAATTGTACGTCTGGCTCAGGAAAGAGCTGGCCGGCACCGGCGTCAGAGGCGTTCTCTTCCATCACTATGTGTGGTGCGATGCCTGGCGGGCGGAGCTTGCGAGGTTGAAGGAATGGGTCGGGTTGCCCGTGCTCGGGCTCGATAGCGACGGTCATGACGAGACGAATCCGGCCCGCCTGCGGACCCGAATCCGAGCGTTTCTGGAGATGCTCCAATGACCGCGGCGTTGCGACAGATCAGCCTGGAAGAGTGGGATCGCAGGCGCCACCGTCTGCGCGAGGAGGGTCTGGTCGAGCCCATCTACGGCGGCCCGCTCGGCCGGCACGTCGCCGACGGCGACACGCGACTGCTCAAGCTCCGTTTCGACGACTCGCCCGCGGCGCTGCGGCTGTGGAACTTCCTCCTGACCGAAGAGGACCGGCTCCGCGCCGCTCGCGAATCAGGCAAGAAGCTCGTCGGCGCCATGAAGGACCTCGGCACCGTGCCCGTCATGGCCTACAGTCTGGACAATCTCGTCGCTTTCTACCCCGACGGCGCATGGTGGATTCCGTGCGTGATGGAGCTCAATACCGGGCTGCTCCAGATCGCCGATTCGCTCGGGATCGACGAATCGTTCTGCCCCGTGCGGGCGATGCTCGGCGCGTTCGTCACCGAGGCGCATTTCCCGCTGCCGGACTTGTTGACGTGCAGCGTGGGCGCCACCTGCGACGATTTCTCGGCCATCGCGCAGCGCCTCAACGGCCTCGGCCATCCGATCCTCTGGTGGGAGATCCCGCATAGACGACAGTCCGAGCCCGGCGAACAGGCCGTGACATTGCCCGGCGGCTTTGAGACGCCGAGAAGCCAGGTCGAATTCGTCAAGTCCGAGTTGCTCCGCGTCGGAGTTGCCTTGGGAGAACTGGCCGGCCGGCCGCTGGACGATGAATCGCTCGCCAGGGGAATCGCCAAGGCCAACCGCGTCCGCGATCTGCTGGATCGGCTCCGGCATCTCGCGTTCACGGCGCCCCTGTGTCCGATGCCGGCGCTCGAAATGCTGATCGCGGAGATGCTCGCGATTCATTTCTGTTCGGACCGGGACGAGACGATCCTCGTACTGGCGGAGTTGCTGGCTGAAGTCGAGCGGCGGGTGGCGGCCGGCGTGGGACATTTGTCGACCGATGCGGCCCGGATCTTCTGGGTGAATCCCGTGGCCGATCTGCAGGTGATGAACCTGCTGGAGGAGTCCGGCGGGCGAATCTGCGGCACCGAGTACCTCTTCGCCCACGCCCTGGACCCGATCCCAACGACTCTTGGCCCGATGGAGGCGTTGGCGCAGATGGCGTTGGCCGATCCGATGGTCGGGTCGTCGTTCGACCGTGCGGCCAGGATTGTCGCGGACATCCGCCGCTTCGGGGCCGAGGCGGTGATTGTCTCTCGCATCCCCGGCGCAAGCCACTGCGCCCTGGAAGGCGAGATCATCGGGCGGATCGTTCGGGAGGAATGCGGCCTGCCTGTGCTGGAGATCGAAGTGCCCTCGATCACGGATGCGGCGAAAGCCACTTTGTGCACCCGGCTCGAAGCCCTTGTGGAGACAGTGAAAGACCGGAGAGAATGATGATCTATGCTGGAATCGACGCCGGTTCGCGGGCGATCAAGGTCGTGTTGATCGACGCGGACGGCTCACGCATGATCGCCAAGGCCCAGGCCGATCAGGGGATCGAACAGAGCAAGCTCGCGTGCGAGCTGTTCGAGAAGACACTCGCCGAGAATGGTCTACAGAGGTCCGACGTCGGTCGGGTCGTCGCGACCGGCTACGGCCGCAATGCCATCGACGTCGCGGACACGACGATCACGGAAATCACATGCCACGCAGTGGGCGTGCGTCACCTCGTGCCCGACGTCCGGACGATCATCGACATCGGCGGCCAGGACAGCAAGCTCGTGCGGCTCGACGGCAACGGCAAGGTCCGGGACTTCGCGATGAACGACCGCTGCGCCGCAGGCACAGGGCGGTTTCTCGAAGTGGTCGCCGCCCGGCTGGGAATCCCCGTCGGGGATCTGGGCGCGACGGCATCGCGAAGCAAGAGCCCTGCCGCGATCAGCAGCATGTGCGTGGTCTTCGCGGAAACGGAGATCATCGGCCTGTTGTCTTGCGGCAGGGCGGGCGAGGACATCGTCGCGGGCGTCCAGAACGCCATCGCGTCGCGAATCGTCGCGATGGCCGGCCGAAGCGTCGAGACGCCGATCCTCTTCACAGGCGGCGTCGCGAGGATCTCAGGCATGGACGCGGCTCTCCGCACAGCCCTGGGCCAACCGGTCGCCGTCTCGCCCGAGCCCCAGATGACCGGCGCCCTCGGCGCCGCTCTCTTGGCACGACGGCATTGCGAGAACCCATCATGAGATCCACCGGTAACACGATTGTTTCCGCAAGTTTTGTCGCCACCACCGGGGGCTCTGCCCCCAGTCCCCCGACATTTTTCGCATTGAGCCAGCAGCATGAAATAGGGAGCGAGCACGGATCATTCGTGCAGTCAGATTACTTGGCTGCATGTAGATCCCATGATGTTCGACCCCGTCGCTTGAGTTCCAAGTCCACAATTTCATCATGCCATTGGCCCAAAGCGAGAAATGCCGGGGGTTCGGGGGCAGAGCCCCTGAGATCAACAAGTAACCTACATCACAGATGAGGATTCAATCATGATCAACATGGAACGACGCAAACGGGTGATGCAACGATCGATCAAGCTGGGGCACTGCATCTGTGACGCCAAACAGCCGTGCCCCTGTCCGGTTTTCAAGGAGAAGAACGTCTGCTCCTGCGCAGGCGAGCGGCTCGAC
>JAAYVJ010000163.1 GCA_012517265.1 Planctomycetota bacterium
ATGGAGCCGCAGGATCTGTATCTTCTCGGAACCGGTGAACTGTCGTCGTGTCGTCATGAACATTCCCTTTCAAAAAGTGACGGCCAATTTACTCTCTCACTCACAATCCGGGAATGTCCAATTCCGTCAGAGGCAACACAGGCGCCAGCCTCCTGACCTCTTTGGTTGCGGCCGAAGGCCGCGCTGGGGGCTCTGTGCCCTCTGTGGCCAATCCTGTTTTGAATCTCTTCCGTCAGCTCAGCGTCTCGGCGCTGTAGCGGGCGATGAGTCCTGTGCGGACCGCGTGGCGGTAGATGCGGGAGAAGAGCCAGCCGGCCAGGAGGATGTCGGCCGCCGCCAGGGAGAGGCTCCAGAGCAGGCCGGACCACCAGACCGGGCCGCCTGCCAGGATCGTCCGCATGGACTCGAACACGTACGACGGCGGCAGCAGCCGGGAGACGCACCGCATCCACGGCGGCAGCGTCGCAATCGGGTAGAAGACCGCCGCGAAGGGCGACAGGATCGCCGGGATGGGCCAGACGAACCACTCGGCCGCCGGGCCGTAGCGCAGGACCATCGCGACCGCCAAGACGCCCAGCGCGATCCCGAAGCAGAACAGCACCAGCAGGAACGGGATCAGCGCTGCACCGTACGCGAAGAACGACAGCCCGAACACGAGGACCGCCAGCACGAGCATGACCACCAGGCCGATCGAGCTGGTCGTGATGCTGGAGATCACCAGCCCGGCGAGGTATTCCGCGATCGACAAGGGCGACGCGAAGAGGTTCAGGAAGTTCCGCGACCAGACGTCTTCCAGGAACGTCGTCGTCACGCCGAACATCACGCGGGTGAAGAAGTCCCAGAACAGGACCGCGCCGAGCAGGGTCGGGACGAAGTTCTGCCCCGCCGGGGCGATCGTGTTGAGATACCGGGTGATGAAGCCCCACAGAACGATGTCGACCGCGGCCCAGACGAACAGGGGCAGCAGCCGCGCGGGACTGCCGCGGATGAGGTAGTACTGGCGAAGCAGGATGGCCGCGATGCGATAGATGTGCATCATGATGCCGGGTCCCTCAGGGTCAGCGGCTCGCGGGCCACCGCGACGAACAGGTCTTCGAGCGTTTCCTTGCCGTGCTCGCGGGGCAGGGTCCGCGGGTCGCCCTCCAGGAGGATCCTGCCGTGCGAGAGGAACAGGACGCGGTCGCACACCTGCTCGACCTCGTGCATGTTGTGCGAGGTCCACAGGACGCCGACGCCTTCCTGGGCCGCGAACTCGCGGATCCGGGCCCGGATATCCCGTGCGGCCGACGGGTCCAGCGACGCGGTCGGCTCGTCGAGCAGCAGCAGATGCGGGCGGTTGAGCATCGCCTTGGCCAGGCCGGCCCGGGTCTGCTCGCCGGAAGAGAGGACGCCGCACTTGGCGCGTCGGAACCGCTCGATGTCGAACTGCCGGATCAGGTCGTCGATCCGCCGGGGCAGGTCGCGCACGCCGTAGAGCAGACCGAAGAACCGCAGGTTCTGAACGACCGTCAGGTTGCCCGGCAGCGGCGCGTAGACCGCCGCGAAGTTCGTCTGGGCCAGGGCCTGCGAGCGGTGCGTCGCGATGTCGGCGCCCTCGATGCGGATCGTCCCGCCGCTGGGCTCCAGGACGCCCAGGATCGTGTTGATGATCGTGGTCTTGCCCGCGCCGTTGGGGCCGAGCAGTCCGACGATCTCGTTGCGGCCGACGTGAAACGACACGCCGTCCACCGCGACCGTGTCGCCGTAGACCTTCCGCAGCCCCTCGATCGCCAAGACGTTCGGCGTCGAGGCCGCCCCTGTCGGCCGGGCCTGTTCTGTCCTTGCACCAGTCTGCATAGCGGCCCAGATCATAGGCCCGCCGCACCCGCAAGACAAGAGTGCGTTTCCCTGGGCGCATTCTCGCGGTTGATTCGACCGGCGGGCCGCGATGTGGTAGAATGCGAAAATGAATCATGACCTCAAAGACATGACGCTGGAAGAGCTCGAACGCATCGTGGTCGGGCTCGGACAGAAGAAGTACCTGGCCGGCTACCTGTTCCAATTCGTCCACGCCCAGGACGGCCGGGACCTCCCGGCCCTCACCACGCTGAGCAAGGCGTTCCGCGCCCAGCTCGCCGAGCAGGGCTATTTCATTTCGCAGATCAAGGTCGCCGATTGCCTGAGCGACCCCGACGGCTCCGCGAAATACCTCTTCGAGCTGGCCGACGGCGAGCGGATCGAGTCGGTGCTGCTGCCCGACGAGGACCGCCTGACGCTGTGCGTCTCGACGCAGGTGGGCTGCCCGATGGGCTGCGCGTTCTGCGCCACCGGCAAGATCCAGTTCCGCCGCAATCTGACGGCGGCGGAGATCGTGGAACAGGTTTATGCCGCGGAGGCGTCGCTCGTCGCTCGTCGCTCGTCGCTCGACGAAGAACCGGCCGCGGACTCCGGCCCCGCACTTGAAACTTCAAACTTGAAACTTGAGACTCCCGAGGCCCGGCCTCGGATCACCAACCTCGTCTACATGGGCATGGGCGAGCCGTTTCAAAACTACGACGCGGTGATGCGGTCGATCCGGATCCTGAACCACTCGTCCGGCCGCAACATCGGCATCCGGCACATCACCGTCAGCACCTCCGGCGTGGCGCCCGCGATCCGCCGGTTCGCCAAGGAGGAGATCCGGCCGCGACTGGCGATCTCGCTGAGCGCGCCGGCCGACGCCCTTCGCGACCGGCTCATGCCGATCAACCGCAAGCATCCGCTCCCGGAGCTGATCGACGCCGTCCGGGCTTACCAGGCCGAGACCGGCCAGCGCGTGACGTTCGAATACGTCCTGATCGACAAGGTCAACGACACGGTCAACCACGCCAAGCTCCTGGTCAAGCTCCTTCGCGGCCTGATGTACAACGTAAACCTGATCGAGCACAACCCGTTCGCCGGCTGCGAATTCACCGGCAGCAGTCGCGACCGAATCCAGCGGTTCGCGGACGAGTTGAAAGAAGCCGGCGTAGAAACGACGATCCGCTTCCGCATGGGCCGAGGCATCAAGGCCGCCTGCGGCCAGCTCCAGGCCGGCTACCAGCCCCGCAAGCCTGCGGAGGGAACCCGCGGGACGGCAAGACACCAATGACCACGACGGACTCAACAATGACAGAGCGGAACACACCCGACGATTGTGTTGCATCTCCCATCGGGGCGCGGCCTCGAATGACCAAGGAAGAGATCAACGCGCATCCGATGAAGAGCTACGAAGGACCCATCCATGTGATTCGCAGACCCGAACAAATCGAACGGGCGGTCAAGCAGTTGGAGAAGGAGACGGTCCTGGGGTTCGACACCGAGACCCGGCCCACGTTTCGCGTCGGGGAATACTACCCGCCTGCGATCCTCCAACTGGTGGGGGAGAAGGCGGCCTACATCTTCCAGTTGCGGCACTGCCGTCTGTCCCCGGCGTTGCTCGGGCTGCTGGCCAATCCGCGGATCGTCAAGGCGGGCGTCGCTCTGGATCGCGACGTGCAGGAATTGAACAAGCTGGCCGCGTTCTCGCCTGCAGGATTCGTGGACGTCGCGAAGCTCGTCAAGTGGGCCGGCTACATGAACCACGGCCTTCGCGGGCTGGCCACGGTGCTGCTCGGATTCCGGATATCCAAACGCGCCCAGACTTCGAACTGGGACAGAGCAACGCTGACTCGCGCGCAGATCGAATATGCCGCGACGGACGCCTGGGTCGGGCGAGAACTGTATCGCAAGCTGCAAGAGCTGTTGCCTGAGATGACGGCCGACGAACCGGCGACAAACGACTGGGAGCCAGGGCCCAATCCGCAGATGAGCGAAGTCGAGAAGCCCAAACCCCGAAATCCGAAACGCGCCCGAAGGACCAAAGCCCCGAATTCAACGCGGCCCGCGCGGAGACGCCGCGATGCAAAGAGGAAACGGACTCCGCCGGGACCGTGAGGTGGGGCGAGCCCGGCCGCCTCTTGGGCTTCGTCCGAATCAGATCCACTTCATCGAGTCGTCCAGCGCCTTGAGCACCTCCCCATCCGGATCGTCCTTCGCTTCGCAGGTGTTGTCGAAGATCATCGTCGATCGCCTGGCCGCATCGAACGCCGGCCACTGGGGCAGGCCGCTGTGGTTCGGGTTGCCGGTCCGCGCGAATTGCACCCACGCGCCGCTGATGCGGGCCGCCAGGTCGCGAGCCTCGGGTCCGCCGCCGGTCATGTGGTCGCAGCGATCGGTGTTGTCGAAGACGAAGGGCATGTCGGCGCAGTGGAACGAGTGCAGCCTGCCGTCGAGGATCGGGCTGTCCCACGCGAACGAATACAGAAACGCCGGCGCGCCGCCCTGTCCGGCCTTCAGCGCCGCCTGCCGCACCGCCGCATGGCGGGCCCCCAACGAGAACCAGATGGCGTAGAGCTTGGCGGCGCTGGTGTTCGGATGGCCGGCCTTGATCGCGTCGAGAATGCGCTGGCCGTCTCTGGACCCGTGCCCCCTCACGATGCGCCTGCGGAGTTCGTCGAAGGGGAGTTTCTCGAAGTCGGGATCCATATAGCCGACCCCGAACTCGGTGAGCGTCGAGCCCACGATCAGCGGCACGTCGGCCGACCCGGCCGGCGCGGAAGTCCAGAACGGGTGCTCGGGCAGGATGTCGCCGTCGACCGTCGGGGCCCAGGCGTTGAATTCGGCGTGACGGCCGAAATCGAGCGGCTTGGAGTAATCGCCCGCGGGGTACACTTTCTTGGCTGCGATCGCGGCCGCCGCGACGAGGCGATCGAACGGCATGGTCTGGAGAGCCTTCAATCGGTCTTTGCCGACGTCCGCCTCCTTGAGCACCGCGGCCGCGAGCTTGGCCGAGAAGTCGGGGGTGAGCATCCGCCGCATGGAGCCGCTCTGGACGACGGCCTTGTGAAAGAGGCCCTTCGCCCGCGGCATGGCCATCAGGGTGCTCACCTTCCCGCCGCCGCCGGACTGGCCGAAGACCGTGACGTTCGTAGGGTCGCCGCCGAAGTTGGCGATGTTGTCCCGCACCCACTCCAGCGCCGCGACGACGTCGAGCATGCCCACGTTCCCCGACGCCGCGAAGGCTTCGCCGCCGAGGGACGACAGATCGAGGAAACCGACCGCGCCCAGGCGATGGTTGAGACTGACGACGACCACGTCGTGCCGGGCGAGGTTCTCGCCGTCGTAGACGTTCATCTCGTTGCCGGAGCCGGTCATGAAGCCGCCGCCGTGCAGCCAGACCATGACGGCGCGCTTGCGGCCGTCCAGGCCCGGCGTCCAGACGTTCAGACGCAGGCAGTCCTCGCCCTGCGCGCCGGGGTTCCATTCGTAGACGAAGGCCACTTCGTCCTTGTCCCAATGCTCGGACGGAATCTGCGGGCTGGCGAACCCCCAGGCCAGCGCGGAGCGAACGCCCGTCCAGGACTGGGGCTTGGCCGGCGGCAGGAAACGCCGGGCGCCGGCGGTCGAGGCGCCGTAGGGAATGCCCCGGAAGATGAACATGTCCCTGTGCAGAAAACCGCGCACCTTGCCGCAGGTCGTCTCGGCCACCGCGGCGGAATCCGAAACGACGATGGAACCGCCTCTCGCAGTCCCGGCTGCCCCGGCGGCTGGCGTCGATTGGGCCGTGACCGACCGCGGGAGGATCCCTGCGGCCGCGACGCCTGCGGTGGCCTTCATCCACGAACGCCTCGTGACATTGATATTGGCGAAGAATGAATCCGACTTCATAGCTTGCTCCCGCGTGGCCACTCGCATTCGTCTTCGCCCGGCGACGTCGCCGAGCCATGTCCCCCAATTGTACCGCCGTCCCCGGTTGCGTCCACCATGCGAATTCGCCGCCCGGCGTCGCGATCAAGGCGAAGAGACGTCGACTCGAAATGCTCCGCAAGGGGCAAGTCATACGATGTGTCCGGCCCGGCCCTCGACGGGCCAACGATTGAACCGGATGCGGTACTGACGTCGTTCTGGTCCCGACGAAGTCGGGATGGGGCCCGGCCCTTGTGCGAAGGCACAGGGACGCGAGGTCCAGATCCGGATGGATGACTGCACGAAAGAGCCGCCGGCCTTCGGCCGGCGGACTCGCTACGTCGCTCCAACGAACTTCGCAGGAGCGAAACAGGACGATGGGATTGGGCCGTTTCGAGAGGTGGATGTCACGCTGCACAACAGCAGACAACCGAAGGCCGAAATGACGCCGGATTCACAGGCGAGAAGAATTTCGGCTCGGGGAGAGTCTTTTTGTACTTGACAGGAACCCTATATGGACGACCCCGATCTTCCTTGACAGCCGGGAGTACACCGAGTACGATGAATAATGAATGCGCAACTCAAGAGCATAAAACAAAAGGGTGCATGTGGATGTCCAGCCCCGAAACGGTTCATTCTGCCACAGGTCCAGTGGATAGGACCGCCAATGCCAATATGGTGAAGTTACCCGCGATGCTTATGGTGCTCCTATCAATCGTGTTCGTATCGACGGGGGCGACGATTGAGAACACGCTGTGGTTTGACAACGGGCAGCCTAAGGACGATTTCACATATCTTGTGTTGTTGCCCGCGATCAGTCTATATCTGATGCTGCTGTGCTCTGCGGTGTTTCCCCGAACTTCGCCTCCATTGGGTGCCTTTGACTACAGATGCCGAAAGGTCGGGTTCGCTGACTGTGTCGGACTTGTGTTCCTCCTGTTTGTATCGGTTCTTGTACAACTTGGGCACGGGGCCATTCGAACCGTTATGTACCCCTCAGAGGGAACCGTGACTTCGTCCCTCGTGAGACGTAACCCCACGCTGATTGCCCTAATGCTCGTCGATGCATCGTTTCTCTCGCCATTTGCGGAGGAAGTATTCTGGCGTGGCTACGTCCAGAGCACTCTCGTCAGGACGATCGGCCCAACCGCAGGCGTCGTCGTACAGGCCTTGTTATGGTCGATCGGTCACCCAACTGATTGGTTGGCGAAGTCCCACTTATTCCTGCTCGGCATCACCTATGGTGTTTGGTGTCATAGAAGAAGGACTCTTCTGCCGACAATAGTCGCACACTCGATCAACAACATTGCGTTCCACGCATTGTCCCTGATCGAGCGGTCCAGGCCCTTCTGATACCTAATAGTGCAAATCCCTTTCTCGCCCCACCTGGATTCCCGGTTACTGGTTTCGCAACCACTCCGATGGGCTGCGGAAGGTATACGTTTCCGATCCAGAGACTGCGGTGTAGTCTCCTCGAAGCTCGTCAACGGCCATCCACCCGTCGTTTAGGTGTATGAAAACCCGTC
>JAAYVJ010000164.1 GCA_012517265.1 Planctomycetota bacterium
AGCCGCAGTCAGGACCGTGGCTTTCTGACGCGCCCGGGCTGGGGGTCGGGCGGCGAATCGCGCCCTTATGTACAGGAAGGGGCCGGGGAATGCAAGCGCAAAGAACACAAAAGGACCCGTCCGCGGTCCGGCGTGACGGGGTGAGCAGCGGCGCCACGGAGCTGACGAAGCGGCCGCCGCTGTGCAGAACGCGATGGGCAGAGACGAGGCGGTCGGGTATAATCCTCGCGATGGAGAAGATCCCGATGAATCAGGCAATCACACGACGAAAGAGGATCCGGACCTGGGCTTCGTTGCTAGGTGGCGCCTGCGGTTGCCACGTGGCGGGTGACACCAGCGCCGCGAGGCCTCTTCCCGAGCCACGAGCCATTTTCTGCACAGGAGCATCCGATGGATTTCGGAGTGACGCCTAAGAAACAGGAGGAACTGGAGGCCAGAATGGCGGCCCTGGGCCTTCGCGAGCAGGATCTGCTGGAGAAGTTCATTCATTCCGGCGGTCCCGGCGGCCAGCGCGTGAACAAGGCCTCCAGTTGTGTCTACCTCAAGCATCTGCCTTCCGGCTTGGAGGTCAAGATGCAACGCGAGCGGCAGCAGCGGCTCAACAGGTACTATGCCCGCAAGCGGTTGTGCGAGATGGTCGAGGAGCAGCGACTCGGCGTCAAGAGCCCAAGGTCGCTCAAGGCAGACAGGATCCGCAAGCAGAAGAAACGGCGCCGGCGGCGCAGTATCGCCAAACAACGGGAAGAAGCAAGGAAGCCATTGGACGCCTATGATTCGATATCGCACCCATCCTGAGAGCGCTCTGTTCTTCGCCGTATAATCCCTCCGTTTCCCCGGCCCAATCGCACTTATACGTATAACTACGTACTACCTGTGGGTCATCGTATTCCTATCCACCTTAATCTCTACCCAGAGAAGGGAGAATTGCGGCTGCGTGAATACGCCAGATTGCGCAGGAGTGATACAATAGAACTTCGTTGGAGGGGGAAATCTGAACTATACAAGGAATTGGCGAGGGATGGTGGCGTAATTTTTCCGATTTTGCTTGACGAGCCAAGGATGTTCTGTGTAAACTTAGTTTGATTTTGGTGGGGAGCGTACTTTCCTCCCTCAAAAAGGATGCTCCTCAGCAAAACCACTGCGTTACATTTTGTAGTAGCGAGGGGTCAAAGGAGCAGCGCCGTGAGCAAAGGCAAGGTGAAGTGGTTCGATGCGAAGAAAGGGTTCGGCTTCATCACGCCGGACGACGGAGGCGAGGATCTGTTCGTGCATTTCTCGAACATCCAGGCCGACGGGTTCAAATCTCTGTTGGAAGGTCAATTGGTGGAGTACCTGGTAGGCCAGGGACGCAAGGGGCCTCAGGCCACGCAGGTTCGCTTGTGCTAGTGCGAGTCCTGAAAGACCACTGAATCACGTTAGGTCCCGTCTCTTGGGCGGGACCTTTTTTGTTTCCCGCGAGTTGCCCTGGGGGCTCATCGGATCGATTCGGGGGCAGACGACGCAGTGTCGCAAAGCGAGATTGTGCTTGAAGACGCCGAGCGTATCGGTAGTATCTTGAGTGCAGGTGTGCACAAGAATAACGACATCTGGCTTTTGAGGACTGACATGGACGTGCGTCTTGGGATTCTGGCATGGTTATTGGTCGGGCTGGCAATGAGTTGCGGCGGCTGTGGGGCAGGCGGCGCGGTGTCCCGCATGAGAGGCGAGTCGGCGACGGAAGAGCCCTATGGCATCGAGCTCACCTATCAGGCCGCTCGGCAGGCGTTGGAGTCTCTCAAGCTCAAGATCCTTGAGGATGAGACCGGCGCGGACGCCTTGTCGGCTCATGTGACGGCACGCGATTCGGCGGACGCGAAGGTCTACGTCCGGCTCAAGGCTATCACGGCGAACACCACGCGAGTCCTCGTTCAGGTCGGCGCCTTCGGCGACGAG
Source organism: Planctomycetota bacterium (assembly GCA_012517265.1). GTDB lineage: Bacteria > Planctomycetota > Phycisphaerae > Sedimentisphaerales > Anaerobacaceae > PLanc-01. The sequence continues at coordinate 1,933 of JAAYVJ010000164.1, forward strand.
ACCAAGACGCGTCGGATTCAAGAGACGATTCGGGAACGCCTGCAAGCCGGGGCGACGGCTCCGGAGGCGCAGAAACCAACCCCCGCGACGGGGTACGTGTTGCCTCTGGCGATACCGATACCGGTTCAGCCGACGCAGTCGCCGGGAACCGCGGAGGCCGAGCAGCCTGCGTCGCCTCCGGCCCAATCATCGGATTCGACAACGAGCCAGCCGACGACTCCGACGCCTTGAATTGTCCGCAACGGCGCGGGTCCCGCCTGTCAAATCCCGGTCCGCACCGGGTTTCCCGGCGTGGGGATATGCACGCGTCTTTGCTCGCGGTTTGCGCCGCGGTTATCGGAGGGGCGGGCGCGTGCGAGCCGCGGGTCATTTGTCGTCGACTGGCTTGCGGATCTCCCGCAACTGCCTCATGATCTCATTGATCCGCCACTCCAGCGAGGACAGAATCCAGAAGACGAAGTGAGCCACGCGCATCTGGGAGTGGATCAGATAGATGATCTTGATGGAGAGCGTCACCGTCGCCAGCTCGATCATCGGCAACTGCCAATCCTTGCCGCCGAGAATGGATACGAGCACCGACGCGACCACGATCACGATGAACAGCACGTTGATCAGGTGGGCCTGGGTCTTGGGCATTCCGCCGATGGAGCCCACGATCGTGCGAATGCGTTCCCTCTCCTTCTGGAAGTTCTCGAGTTCCTGGCGGAGATCGTCCAACTCGCTTTGGAGCTGTTCCTGTTTGAGCTGGGATCCGTCTGCCATGCTGTTCTCTCCAATCCAGTTTTGCTGCGTCCATCAATCGCATCGGGTGTGGACAGGATACCGTCTGCGGCCGCGTACTGCAAGGACTACGCCGGTCGGGAGGGGATGGACAGAGACCGTCTGCATCGGGGACACGGGACGACGCCGGACGGAAAGTTCGGCGGGATCTTGAGTTTGAGACCGCATTCGCACGTCAGGAACTGAAAGCCGTTGACTTTTCGCATGATATCGCCGATCTGGTGGGTCTGCTTCTGAGGCAGACCCTGTTCGGTGGTCGGAGGCAGCCCCTGGCGGAGCTGCACTTCATCGCCGGTCAGGGCGGCGGCCGGCACGATGTTCTTGCCATGAGTCACCGTCGCGTACGCCTGGGCGTAGTCCTTGTACGACGCCCCGTGCGACATGCCGCGCAGAATGCGGATTCGCTCGGAGATCGGCGGGTGCGTGCTGGTCAGGTCGGACAGGCCTCGCTGCCCGCGGCTCTTGAACGGGTTGGCGAAGAACATGGGGGCCGTCACGCTGTTGGCGGTCGCCAGTTGCGGCGAGGGATCGGAGGCGATCTTCTCCAAGGCGCTGGCCAGTCCCTCGGGATAGCGGGTCAAGCGGGCGCCGCCCGCATCGGCCAGATACTCCCGCCGCCGCGAGAGAGCGAAGTAGAGCAGTTGGGCCATGATCGGAGCCAGGATCGCCGCCACGATGGCAATCACGACCAGGAGGATCTGTGCCTGGTTGCCGCCTCGGCTGTTGGAGGAGTACCGCCGTCGGGAGCCCATCGAGCCATAGAACACGCCCCGCATGAAGACCTGCGAGAGCAGCACAACGCTTCCGAGCATGATCCCGGCCAGGGTCATGTAGAGGATATCCCGGTGGAGGATGTGGCTCATCTCGTGGGCGATCACCCCCTGAAGCTCGTCGCGATTGAGTCGGCCCAGGAGGCCCGCGGTCACGGCGATGGAGGCCGACTGGGGATTGCGGCCTGTGGCGAACGCATTGGGAGCCGGGTCGTTGATGATGTAGACCTTGGGCATCGCCGGCAGGCCCGCCGCGATCTTCATCTCCTCCACGACGTTGAACAACTGCGGGTGGACGTCGTGCGTGATCTGCTTGGCTCCGCTGGCGGCCAGCAGGATCTGGTCGCCGGAGGAAAGACTGATCAGCGCCAGAACCAGCCAGATCACGGCGGCTATGCCAAGTCCGAAGAGGCCGCCCTCCGGGCCGACGGCCGCCATGCCGATCGCGAAGCCCAACGCCAGCAGCACGACGGCCATCAGGACCATCAGGAGGGTGGAATTCCGCTTGTTGGTTTGGATGAGTTCCCACATACTCAGGAGAAGTTGACCTTCGGCGCCTCGCGTTCGAGGGCGGTTTCCACCTGGAAGAAGTCCCGTTTGTTGAACACGAACATTCCTGCGACGACGTTCGACGGGAACATCTGGATCTTGTTGTTGTAGAAGAGCACCTGATCGTTGTAGTTCTGGCGGGCGAAGGCGATCTTGTTCTCGGTGCTGGTCAGCTCTTCCTGAAGGGCCAGGAAGTTCTGGTTGGCCTTGAGTTCAGGGTAGTTCTCCACGACCAGCATGAACTTGCTCAGGGCGTCGGCAAGCTGCCCCTCGCTCTTGGCGACCTCGGGGACAGTCTTGGCGCCCATGGCCGCGCTGCGGGCCTTCGTGATGGACTCGAAGGTCTCCCGCTCGTGTTTCATGTAGCCCTTGGCGGTTTCGACGAGGTTCGGAATCAGATCATGCCTGCGCTTGAGCTGCACGTCGATCTGCGCCCAGGCGTTGTCCACCTGGTTTCGCGAGCCGACCAGGCCGTTGTAAATGCCGATCCCGACGATTCCCACGAGGGCCAGAACGGCCAGGACCGCGATGACTGCGACAATCATAGGATCTCCCTTCAGTTCGACAGAGTGCGGACTATCGTTTCCTTTTCGTGATGAACAGAGCCGTGAGAATGGCCACGGCTGCAACGCTTACGAGAATGAGCGGAGTAATGGGACACACCTTTCGTCAAACAACGGCCACAATCGAGGGCGTCGCTTCTGGCGAGCCCGCCTGTAGTTCTACCTCGTCTGTTGCTTCTCGTCCAGCCATTGCCGATCGACACGGGCCAGCACGATACGCTCGTACGGGTTCTTCTCTCCGGCCTCGAAAAGGCAGGCCAGACCCCCGTCGGACGCGACGGCCAGGCAGGAATAAGCAGCCGGCGCGGGCCACAGCACGCGGCTGACCGCCCAAGTCCTGCCTTCATCCCGACTGATGCGGACGGTCATATCCCGCCGATTTCCCGACTCCGCATGCGCGGGGTTCGAGAAGGCCAGACTGGGTGGTTCCATTGTGTAGCGCAGGAGACTGGCCTGGCAGACCGGTTCGACCAGGGTCGGGTCATGTCGGGGGCAGGACCACGTGAGACCGCCGTCGACGCTGGTGGCCAGGGCCCTTGTGGTCTGCGACCGGTCGTAGTTGCGCATGTTGATCAGAAGGGTCCCGTCGACCAGTTCGGCCACCTGGCATTCATTGACCGCCGGGCGGATCACGCCGCCCAACTTCCAGGTCTGGCCATGGTCGTCGCTGTAGATGACGTGGGAGCCATAGCCGTGCGGGTCGTTGGCGTCGACGTAGCTGTGGTCGCAGGGGACCAAGAGCCGCCCCTTCCAGGGCCCGCGGGCCAGTTGGATGCCCACGCCGGGGCCCGTGGCGTACCACCGCCACGCGGGGCGTTTGACCTGCGAGGTGATCTCGCGTGGCTTGGTCCAGGTCAGACCGTTGTCGGCGCTGGAGGTGATGAAGACCCGCCGGGTGTCTCGGGACGTGTTCTGCATGATCTGCGTTTCGGTGTCCTGACCATGGTTCCACGTCAGAGGCAGCCAGATCGTTCCGGTGGTGCGGTCGAGAACAGGACAGGGGTTCCCGCAGGTGTTCTCCCCGTCGTCCCACACGGTCTGCTGTGGCGTCCACGTCCTGCCTCCGTCGAGGGAGCGTTTCAGGAGCAGATCGATGTCCCCGGCGTCGGACCGTCCGCCTTTGCGTCCCTCACAGAAAGCCAGGAGGGCGCCGTCTGGGGCGACAAGCAAGGCGGGAATCCGGTAGGTGTGATAGCCGTCACGGCCGCTGACGAAGACATCGTGGACCTGCGGCCCGGGGGGCGCCGCCGCACAGCAAACCAGACAGACGAAGAGTCGGAGCGTAAGGCCTGTGGCGATCATCGTGTCTATAGGCTCCCCTCGATTCCGTCGGATTCCTTGCCGAACATGTCGGCCAGGAGTCTGAGAATCCGCTTGTCGGGATCCAACTGACCCCGCCGAAGGATGCCCTCCAACTCGCCGCGGTCAAACCAGAGCCCATGATTCCGTCGGCACCGGTCGATTCTCAGGGGAGGATCCGCCTGTCCTACGAGGATTTTGGCCATCCGTTTGTCACAGATGGGACATGTGCGAGGCTGTTCATCTGTTGCGTCGTCTTGCTGAAACGAGCGAAGGAGCCGTCCGGCCTGTTCCGGCGCGTCCATAAGCAACTCCAACTCGCCATTGTCGAGCCAGATGCCGCCGCACGAGATGCAGTGGTCGATCTCGACATCGGCCAACTCCAACGTGATCATTGCCTTCTTGCACGCAGGACAGTCCATCCAGACGCTCCTGACTTGATCGCCACTCTCAAGACTCCCGTTCCTATCGTCCTGCCGGCGCAGATCCGATGACCGCAGATCCATCTGATGCCGCCACCGGCCCACAAGCTATACATATAGACGCATAGGTACGGCGGATATTCAAGGGCTCGACTGCACAAATATTCTTACATTCTTCCATTTTTCTTATCTACATTGTCTTGGCGAGAATCGCCTCTATCCATGCGAACTGCTCCCTTGCGAGGGTGGCCTGTGGATATGGCGAAGACGCAGCGAGCGGGTGGGCTGCGTCTTCGTCTTTCGTCCTGCTTGCACGTCGGGAGTCGATTTCCCCTTTTGTGTATTGATAACCGCCGGCCGCCGGCCCAACATGGCCTTTGCTGACGGTCCGTGGTTTGGAGGCCGGAATTGGCGGGTTCTACGATGTCCGGGATCATCAGGATGGTGGACCTGTACTCGGAGACGGAGGCCCCGTGAAGGGGATTCTGGCGGGCGATGCGTTGCGTCTTCTCGCAGAGAGGGGAGGCTCCGCCTGCCGACGTGACTGTAAAATGGATTTGACAATCCCCTCGATTTCGCACTCTGTGTCTTATAATGTGAGCCCCTGGCGTGCGGGAATGGGATTGCCTTCTGATCTGACGGCGATTAAGCAAATTTTATAGATTTGTCCGAGAAGAATCTTTATTTCTTTGCTGATTTGCGGCACAATAGTCCGATTATCAATTGGGGGCCCCGGTTTCCGTCGTCAGTGACGGTCGCCAGTGGGCCGGGTTTCGTGTGGCCGTGTTTTCATCTGAGTGCAGTGACGTCACGATGCGCACCAGGCCGAGGTCGTGACGCAATGTAGGATCTGTATCGTGTGAGTGAGTCGTCTTCGGCCGATGGCACCAAGCAGTCTTGGGAGGCAAAGGAGAGAGCAATGAAGCACCATGTGTGGAAGGCCGCGTTGTTGGGGGCAGCATTGACGGTGGTCGTCGGTTCGGTCGCCTGCGCCGCCGGAGCCGCGGCCCCGGCCAAGGAACCAGCCGCTGCGTCGGCAGCGCCTGTCCCTGCGCCGGCACCGGCGGCTCCGGAACACCACGAGTTGTTCTGGCCGGAAGCCTGGAAGGCGTTCCACAACCCGACGCCGTGGCTCCAGATGGGTCTCGACAGCAGGTTCCGAATCGAGTACGGCGAGAACTGGATGACTCTCAACGACGCGCACATCGACCACGAACGCGAATACGAACGGTACCGTATGCGATGGTGGACGAAGTGGATCCTCGGGGACGACGTGAGTGTCAACACGCGTATGACGTGGGAGTTCCGGACATGGGACGAGCCGCGCACCCAGGACGTGAATTTCAACGCCGATGAGGCGCTCTTCGATTGGTTCAACATCAACCTGCGGAACGTGGGCGGTATGCCGCTGACCGCGGTTCTCGGTCGCCAGGACATCATGATGGGGGTCGGCTGGCTGGTCATGGATGGCACGCCGTTGGATGGGTCGCGGACTCTCTACTTCGACGCTGCGCGGGCGACCTACGAGTGGGCCGAGACCAGCAGCAAGATCGACCTGATCTACGTCGACCAGTCCGCGGAATCCAATCGGTGGCTCAACCCGATCAACGATCAGGAACGGGCTGTGACCGAGCAGGACGAGCACGGCGCAATTCTCTACGTCACAAACACGTCCTTCAAGCCGACGCAGTTGGAAGGGTTCTTCATCTACAGGAACGACAATCCGATCGAAGGGACGATGACGAACATGCCGAATGTCTGGAGCCGCAAGGCGGAGATCTTCACGTTCGGCGGGGCGATCTCCGGCACGCCGGGCGATCACTGGAAGTACCGGGCCGAAGGCGCCATTCAGACGGGTGAGAAGGCCACCGGAACGGCGAACCTGACGGAGGGCGTTATGCAGGATCTCGAAGCCTACGGCGCCCTGGCGACCCTCGAGTATCTCTTCAAGGATCCGCATGCGAACGTGACGCACGTCACCTACGAATACGCCTCGGGCGACGACCCGGACACGAACGACAACGAGCAGTTCGACCTGCTGTGGGGGGAATGGCCTCGCTGGAGCGAGATGTTGATCTACACGGCCTCGTTTGAGACGACGCCCGCGGAGATGACGAATCTCCATCGCGTCAACGTGGGACACAAGATCGACCTGAACAAGCAGTGGACGTGGACGTTCGACTATCACGCTCTGTGGGCCGACGAGACGGGCGTTTCGAATCGATACGTCATCTCGGACGACAGCAAGTTCCGGGGCGACCTGTTCACCAGTTGGCTGAAGTTCAAGTTCAACAGCCAGCTCTATGGCCATTTCCTCGCCGAGTACTTCGTCCCTGGCAGCTACTACGACGAAGCGACCAACGACGACGCTTGGTGGTTCCGGTTCAACGTCGAGTACGTCTTCTGATCCGGATACGTCCGACAACCTGGTGACAACCGGCGATTCGCCGGCGGGTTTTTCTTGAATCCGCCGGCGAATTGTCTTAGAATCAATCCCCTGTGGGCAAGAAGAACACGCTCCACCGGGCTTTGCTTTGCGGGAATGAGGCATGGTTTGTCCGGTGCCACGTCGAAGCTGTCCCGGCCATCGAGGTCGTGTTCGAGGGTGAAGGCGTAGAAGAGAACGAGAAGGTGTTTCTGGACGGAAGGAAGATGGGGCAATCATGATCTGGAAAGAGAACGTCGAATGTGCGGCCCGCGCGGACCTCAAGGAGCTGCAATCGGGATATCTCAGGAAGCTGATTCCCTACATCTACAACAACTGTGCCGTGTACCGACGCAAGCTCGATGCGGCCGGGGTCAAGCCGGACCAGATCAAGTCCATCGACGACATCAAGAGACTGCCGATCACGACGAAGGAGGACATGCGGGACAACTACCCGTACGGCCTGTTCTCGGCGCCGCAGGACCAGATCGCCGAAATTCACGTCTCCAGCGGCACCACCGGCAACCCGACCCTCGTCGGGTACACGAGAGACGACGTGAAGCTCTGGGGGGAGGTCATGGCCCGTGCGTTCTGCTGCGCGGGGGCCGTCCCCGGCGACACGATCCAGATCGCCTACGGGTACGGCCTGTTCACCGGCGGTCTGGGCTCCCACTACGGAGCTCTCGAAATGGGGCTTCGCATTCTGCCCACTTCGTCGGGCCAGACCGCCCGCCAGCTCAAGCTCATGCAGGACTTCAAACCGCGGATCATCGCGTGCACGCCCAGCTATGTGCTCTACATGGCGGAGGAGGCCAAGGCGATGGGCATCGATCCGACCCAGGGCAACTGGAAGATCGGCGTCTTCGGGGCCGAGCCCTGGAGCGAGTCGATGCGGCGGGAGATCGAGGCCGCGTGGAACATGCTCGCGACGGATATCTACGGTTTGTCCGAGATCATCGGTCCCGGCGTCGCGCAGGAATGCCATTACAAGGACGGGCTGCACGTCTTCAGCGACGTGTTCTATCCGGAGATCCTCGACCCGACGACCCGGGAGGAAGTGCCCGAGGGCCAGTCCGGCGAACTGGTCATCACGACCCTGACCAAACAGGGCATCCCTCTGATCCGCTACGGGACGCGGGACATCGTCAGCATCCGCTACGACAAGTGCCGCTGCGGGCGGACCAGCCCGCGGATCAGCAAGATCAAGGGCCGCACGGACGACATGATCGTCGTGCGCGGCATCAACGTGTTTCCGTCCCAGATCGAGCACGTGCTCGTCGGGATCGAGGGGACGCAGCCGCACTACCAGATCATCGTCGACCGCCAGGCGCGCAAGCTCGATGAGGTCGAAGTCCTGGTCGAGGTCGAGCAGAGGTTCTTCTCCGACGAGATCAAACAGCTCAACGTGATCCGTGAGAAGATCCGCAAGGAAATCGAAAACGTGCTCTCGATCGGCGTCAAGGTGACGCTGGTGGAGCCCAAGACCATCGCGCGCAGCGAAGGCAAGGCCAAACGCATCGTGGACAAGCGAACGCTGTAGAGGATCCGCACATGAAGATCACGCAGATATCGGTATTCCTGGAGAATCGCAAAGGCAGACTGTACGACGTATGCTCGCTTCTGGGCGCCCATGGCGTGAACATCCGCGCGTTGACCATTGCCGAGACGGAGAGCTTCGGCGTTCTCCGGATCGTCGTGGACAAGTCCGAAGCGGCCATCAAGCTGCTGCGCGAGAACCAGTTCGTCGCGAATTTCACGGACGTGGTGGCGATCGAGGTCCCGGACCAGCCCGGCGGCCTGGCCTCCATCCTCAAGATCCTGTCCGAGCACGACGTGAACATCGAGTACATGTATGGCTTCGTGGAGAAGTTCAGCGACAAGGCTTTGCTCGTGATGCGGTTCGAGGACACGGACTTCGCCCAGCAGGTTCTGGCCAAGCAGAAGATTCACGTGGTCACCGAGAAAGAGATCGAAGGTCTTTGATGATGGACATCCCGTTCTGGAGCAGAGAGATCGAAACCGCCGAGCGGAGCCGCATCGAGCAGATCCAGCTTGAACGCCTCAGGGACACGATCGGTTGGGCCCTCAAGACAAACCTCTATCGAAGACGCCTCACCCAGGTCGGGATCGGCTCGCCCGACGACGTCAAGAGCCTGGCCGACCTGCGGCGGATCCCGTTTACGACCAAAGACGACCTGCGGGTGAGTTTTCCCAAGGGACATCTGGCCGTGGGCATGACGGACGTCATCCGCGTCCATTCCTCCAGCGGCACGACCGGCATTCCCACCGTCATCTACTATGCCAGACAGGACTTGGACAACTGGACGGATCTGCTGGCTCGCAGCATCGTCGCGACGGGGGCCACCTCTTCCGACATCTTCCAGAACATGATGACCTATGGGCTCTTCACGGGCGGCCTGGGTCTCCACTACGGCGCCGAGCGCGTGGGTCTGACCGTCATCCCCATCGGCGGCGGCAACACGAAGCGGCAGATCCAGGTGATGAAGGACTTCCAGACCACCGTCGTACACGTCACGCCGAGCTATCTGCTCCACATCCACTCCAAGCTGGGCGAGGAGGGAATCGAGTTGAAGGACCTGGCGCTGCGCAAGGCCTTCATCGGGGCCGAGCCCCATTCGGAGAACACCCGCCGCAAGCTCCAGGACCTCATGCGCATCGACGCCTACAACTCCTATGGTCTGAGCGAACTCAACGGGCCCGGCGTCGCCTTCGAATGCGTCTGCAAGAAAGACATGCACGTCTGGGAGGACGCCTTCATCGTCGAGATCATCGACCCACAGACCGGAGAGGTCCTCCCCGACGGTCAGGAGGGGGAAGTCGTCCTGACGAACGTTGTCCGCCGGGCGACGCCCATCCTGCGGTATCGCACGCGTGATCTGGCGTTCCTGCACCCGCAGGGGTGCGACTGCGGACGCACGCACAGGCGGCTGTCGCGGATTCTCGGGCGGACCGACGACATGCTCATCATCAATGGGGTCAACGTCTTCCCCTCGCAGATCGAGGAGAAGATCATGAAGATCCCCGAGGTGGCGACCAACTACCAGATCCACGTCGACAAGAAGGGGGCCCTCGACCGGCTGACCGTCAAAGTCGAGATCTATCCGAAGCTGTTTTTGGGCGAGGTCTCGAAGCTCGAGGCGCTCAAGCACAGGATCGTTGAAGAGCTGAAGGCCTCGATCACGATCAGTCCCGGCGTCGAGTTGCACGAGCCCGGGTCGCTTCCGGTGTACGAAGGCAAGGCCAAGCGTGTGGTGGACGAGCGGCCGAAAGACTGAGGGCATTGATTAAGGATGATGGATGATCGATGATGGAAGAGGAGCGGCTGGCGGTCCGCCGGTTGTTCGTCGTCGATCATCCGTGATCAGTTGAGAGGGACCATGGCGAAACAACTGACGATCTTCGTCGAGAACCGGGCCGGAAGGCTCAAGGCGATTTCGGAGAATCTGCACAAGCACCGCATCGACATCCGGGCCTTCACCATCCAGGACCGCGGCGACTACGGCTTGTTGAGGCTCATCGTGGACAAGCCCAACGACGCATACCTGGCTCTGGCTGACGTGGGGTGTGCCTGCGCCCTCAAGGATGTTCTTGCTGTCTCCGTGCCGGACCAGCCCGGCAACTTCCACAAGCTGACCTCGGCCCTGGCCGCCGAGGGCATCAACATCCGCGACGCCTATGGGTTCGTTTTGCAGCCGCACAAGACCGGAATCTGCTGCATGGAGATCGAGCCGCCTCAGTTGGCCAAGGCGGCGCAGGTCGCACGCCAGGTCGGCTTCACGGTCCTCGAAGACGAAGAGCTCTACACCTTGTGACGCCCTGCGGCGCGACTTTTGCGGCCGTATGGTTCGGAGGTTCGCCATGGCGGCGATTTCACGGACGGTTCTGGCCTGCCTGTTGTGTCTTCTCCTTTCTTGCAGTTCGAAACCCGCCGGGGATGGCGGCGAATCGTCTTCGTCGCGAGCCGCCCGGCCGGAGGGCATGATCGAACAGGGCAATATCGACCTGACCAACCGGCCTGTGGTGAGGAATGCGGACGGCACGGTCAGCACCGTCCGGTCGATTTCCGTCGAGATCGACGGGCAGGAGGTCCTGATCCCCACGGTCAGCGACGATGGGCGGATCCTGTCCGACCAGGAGGCGGTTCAGCAATACCGGCGGACCGGAAGGCATCTCGGCAAGTTCAACTCCGTAAAGGCGGCGAACCGGCACGCCAGGAGGATTCACCAAGAGCAGGAGCGGCTGGTCGTGGCCGGAAGCAACGCGAAGTCGGGGGATCCTTATGCCGGCGGCAAGGCGCACGACGTGCGGTTCCCCTGGCCCGACGGAAAACGGGTGGCGGTGAGTCTGAGCTTCGACGACGCCCGGCCGAGCCAGGTGGACGTCGGCGTCCCGCTGCTCAACGAATACGGGGTGCGGGCGACGTTCTACGTTTCTCCATCGCGGGTGCCGGAGCGGCTCGGCGCTTGGAAGGCCGCTGTGGCCGCCGGCCATGAGATCGGCAACCACTCGATGCGGCACGCCTGCACCGGGAACTTCTCCTGGTCCCGGCAGAAGGCCCTGGAGGACTACACGCCCAGGCAGATGGCCAAGGAGCTGGATCAGGCGAACGCCGAGATCCAGAGACTGCTTGGTGTTCGCGCGCTGACGTTCGCCTACCCGTGCGGCCAGAAGTTCGTGGGACGCGGCAAGCGGGTTCGCAGCTACGTGCCGTTGGTCGCCGAGCGGTTCATAGCCGGTCGCGGCTGGCGGGATGAGACCGCCAACGACCCGGCGTTCTGCGATCCGGCGCAGCTTCTGGCCGTGGAACTCGACGGCCTGACGTTCGAACAGCTCAAGGTTCTCATCGACGCGGCGGCCGAGCAGGGCTCCTGGCTCGTGCTGGCCGGCCACGAAATCGGGGAGAAAGGGCGTCAGACCACGCGCACCGACACGCTTCGAGCGTTCTGCGAGCACGCCGCCGATCCGAAGACCGGCCTCTGGGTGGACACCGTGGCCAACGTGGCACGCTACGTTGCGGAGCATCGGGGCGACCAAGGCGGCAATTGATCTCGCTCGCCGGCGGCTTCCCGCCGGGATCGGTTGTTCTGCGATCGCGAGCACCTATTGCACTTCCTCGTGGATTTGGTATGCTGCCCGACTTGCGCCCGGGTTCGGGCGCTTCGGAGTGCGACAGGGTACGTATGAATCGGCTATCCCTACGGGTTCAGTGGGCACAGTTGGTGGTCCTCTCGGGCGTTCACTTCCTCGTGGACATGTTCGGCAACATGCTGCCGGCGATTCTGCCCGTAATCCGCGCGGAATTCGCGATCAGCCTCTCGACCGCCGGCTTCATCATGGCCTCGTTGTCGCTGGCCTCGAACGGGATGCAGATCCTGACTGGCCGCATGAGGGCAGACAAGACCTCGCCGCTGTTCCTTCACGTCGGGTTGGTTCTGGCCGCCAGCATCTGCCTGATCGTCCTGGCTCCCAGGTCGCTCGGCGGCGTCGCTCTGCTGTTCGTGTTCGGCGTGGTGAGCGGCTCGGGCATCGCGGTTACTCACCCCGAGGGGCTTCGCGCGATTCACACGCTCGACCGGATTTCGCCGGCCTTGAGCACCTCGGTCTTCATGACTTCGGGGTTCTTCGGTTTCGCCAGCGGCGGGATGATCTCGGCTCAACTGGTCTCATCGTACGATCTCAAGGGGCTTTGCCCGCTGGTCCTGTGCCCGATCGGAGGCGTTCTGGCCTTGATTCTGGCGAGGGTACGCCTCTCGACCGAGGCGACCGGTCCAAACGGGAACAACAACCATTGCGAGCCCAAACCCGGGGCACTGCCGTTCTGGGAAGTGCTGGCGATCGGTCTTCCGGCGGCGGTGTCCACGACTGTCCTCCTGCAGTTGACCCCGACTTATCTGGATGAGCTTGGATTCGGACTGACGTTCGGCGGCTTCTCGACCGCTCTATTTGGCTGGGGTGGGGGGATTGGCCCGTTTCTGTGGGCCGCGATCGCGCACCGCAAGGGCGGTTTGACCAGCTCGGCCTGGGCCTTTCTGCTGTCGTTTCCGTTCACGATGCTCTACATGATGTTCGCCAAGTACCCGGGCGCCCACTGGTTG
>JAAYVJ010000759.1 GCA_012517265.1 Planctomycetota bacterium
GCTTTCGACGAGGCGATGCGGGTCCGCGACGTCGTCGCCACGGGCCTGTTCGGCACGATTCGACTGCCCCTTCAGCAAGCGGTCAAAGCCGCCCAGTGGCGGCGGGTCGATGCGGAGATCGAGCAACTTGGGCTGGGCGCCATGGCCGACGGGGTTTTCTCTCGCCTCTCGACCGGCGAGCAGATGAAGGTGCTTCTGGCCCGAGCGATGGTGGCCGAGGCGGGGCTGCTCCTGCTCGACGAGCCGACCGCCGGCCTGGACATGGGGGCCCGGGCGGTCTGCGTGGGCGTCTTGGAGCGGCTCCTGAACCGCAAGGACCATCCGACCGTAGTCATTGTCTCTCATCATCTGGATGAACTGCCGCGAATGGTCGATCAGGTGGTCCTGCTCAAGGAGGGCTCGGTGTTTGCGGCCGGGCCCGCCGAGAAGGTGCTGACATCCGAGCGATTGGGCGGCCTGTTCGATTGCCAGGTCCAGGTGATCAAAACGAACGGGCGGTACGTGGCCGACGTTCGCAAGGACGACTGCTGACAGGCACGGGAGGCAAAAACTGATGACGGCCGGAATGGTGCGGAAGTTCTTGAGGCCGGGCGGCTTCTACGCGGGCCGTCAGTCGGTGATCGCCGAGACGCTGGTCGGTTCCTGCGTCGCAGTGTGCTTGTACAACTTCAAAGAGCGGTTCGGCGCGATGAACCACTTTTTGCGGGCTCGCCCACACGACATGGGGGACGCGGACATCGGCCAGTACGGCGTGCTTTCGACGCAGCACCTGGTCGAGGCCGTCATGCGGCTGGACCCTGAGCTGACGCACTATCGCGCCAGCGTCTTCGGCGGGGCGGCGGTCCTGCGGACCCCCAACGCCGACAACCGGATCGGGGCCGCGAACGTCCAGGCCGCGCTGGAGATCCTGGGCTCGGCCCGTATTCGCGTCGTCCACCAGGAAGTGGGCGGCACGCGGGGCCGCCGGATTCGATTCAATACCGAAACGGGCGAAATCGAGTGCCGTTTCGCCGGGGACATCCGCGGCCCAAGGGGGGAGCCGTGAGTGGGCTCAAGGGGGCTCCAGATTGATTTGCTGCGAGACATGTTGGAGCGGGTGTACGCCCGGTACAATCACAAGGAGTTTATCGGCTCCGACCCGCTGCAATTCATCTATCGCTACAAGAATCGGCGGGACTGGGAGATTGTCGGGTTCCTCGCCTCGGCCCTCGCCTACGGCCGGGTACAGCAGATCGAGCGCAGTCTCACGCAACTGTTCGACAGGATGGACGGCACGCCGTACGAGTTTACCTTGCGATTCGACAGTCGCAGTCGAGCCAGGCTTCGCGGCTTCAAGCATCGCTTCACGACCGGCGACGACATCTCCGATCTGCTGACGCGGTTCCGCCGGGTCCTCGACGAGTCGGGCAGCCTGGAGGCGTTCTTCCTGCAGGGCTATCGGTCCGAGCATGCGACGGTGCTGCCTGCTCTGACCATGTTCTGCGAGTCTCTGACGGAGTCCACGGGAGGCAAGCGGACCTCC
>JAAYVJ010000165.1 GCA_012517265.1 Planctomycetota bacterium
CCCCACCGAGCGGGGCATCGGACCGGCCTGCCGCGCGTTGATCGCCCCGATCGAGATGGCCACCGGCCGCCAGGCCTACTTCATCGGCAAGCCCAATCCGCTGATCATGCGCCATGCACGGGACATCCTCGGCTGCCATCGCAACGAAACGGTGATCATCGGCGACCGGATGGACACCGACATCATCGCCGGCATCGAATCCGGCATCGACACCGTGCTGGTGCTGAGCGGCATCACCAAGGAAACCGATCTCGACCGCTATCCGTACAAGCCGCACCATATCCTCAAGGATGTCAGCGAGATCGTCGCATAGCGTCTCGAAGGCCCGCAATTCATGCTTCTCTTCCCGATGGGCCCCGGGTACAATCCGCCGTCATGGACGGATACAACTTCGTGAGCTTGGCCGGCATCTTCGTTCTCCTGGGAATCGCCTGGGTTCTGTCCGCAAACCGCCGCAACATGAACTGGCGGGTGATCGGCTGGGGCGTCGGCCTCCAGTTTCTGGTGGGCGCGTTCATCTTCGTGGTCCCGGCGGGTGCCCGCGCGTTCCTGATCGTCAACGACGTGGTCGTGAAAATCTTGGAGTCAGCCGGCAAAGGAGCCTATTTCGTCTTCGGCCGCCTGGCTCTGGGCCCCGGACAGGTGAGCGAAAGCGGCGAGGAGTCGATCGGTTTCATTCTCGCCTTCCAGGCATTTCCGACCATCATCTTCTTCTCGTCGATGCTGGCCGTCCTCTATCACATCGGGGTCATGCCGCGGCTGATCAAAGTCTTTGCGAAGGTGTTCACTCGTCTGATGCGGGTCTCGGGCGCCGAGTCTCTGGCGACCGCCAGCAACATCTTCGTCGGCGTCGAATCGAACCTCACGATCAAGCCGTATCTGGCGAGGCTGACGCCCTCGGAGTTGTGTACGGTCCTGACCGCCGGCATGGCCACCGTCGCATCCAACGTGCTGGCGCTCTACGTCCTGACGCTCCAGAAGCAGTTCCCGACCATCGCGGGACACCTGGTCTCCGCATCGCTGCTCTCAGCCCCGGCGGCGCTGATCATGTCGAAGATCCTGTTGCCCGAGACCGGTACGCCGGAGACCCTGGGTCTGCATGTCGAGCCCTACTACGAACGGGACGGCGGCCTCTTCGAAGCGATCATCAACGGATCCAACGCCGGCGTCCGCATGATCGCGGGCATCGTCGCCCTCCTCGTCGCGGTGCTCGGCCTGGTGGCCCTGGTCAACCTGGTCCTTTCGAACGCGGGCAATTTCGTGAATCCCCTGCTCGGCGCCAAGGGACAATGGTCTCTCGACGGCCTGTTCGGATACCTCTTCTATCCACTGACGCTGGTCCTCGGGGTTCCGACCGACGACGCGGGCGTCGTCTCGCGAATCGTCGGGGAGCGTCTGATCGTCACCGAGGTCGCAGCCTATGGGCATCTCGGCGCCGCCATGCAACAGGGGCTTTTGGCGCATCCTCGCTCGGCCGTGATCGCGGCCTATGCGCTGTGCGGATTCGCGCACATCGCCTCGATGGCGATCTTCGTCGGCAGCGTCTGCGCCCTGGCTCCGCAATGCACCAGGAACATCGGCCCGGTCGCGGTGCGGGCCCTCGTGGCCGCGAACCTGGCCTGCCTCATGACCGCTTGCGTGGCCGGTACGTTCTTCAATGAGAATTCGATTCTCCTGGGAGGCTCCTGATGCTCATCCGTCACCTGCAGGACTGCGAGGAATTCACCGCCGGGGATCGTTCGCTCCTTCGCGAACTGCTCCATCCGGACAAGGCCGATGTGGCGATCCGGTACAGCCTGGCTCACGCGACGGTCAAACCTGGCCGCAAGACGACGCCGCACCGGCTGCGAACCGCGGAGGTCTACTACATCCTTGAGGGACACGGTTGGATGCATATCGACCAAGAAGTCTCCGAGGCGACTCCCGGCAGCGTGATCTACATCCCGCCCCATGCGACGCAGCATATCGAGAACCCCGGCGACAGCGACCTGATCTTCTTGTGCCTCGTCGACCCCGCATGGCGGGTCGAGGACGAGGAGATCCTGCCGGGCGGATAGATGAAGCAGACGATGGCGATCCCGACGCTCGTCGCGTTCGTTCTGTTTCTGCTCTGCCTCCTGAGCATCAAGTCGCTCACGAGACTCCCCCCGTCAATGCGCGATGACGCTGGAAACGCGGAATACCGGCAGCAGCAGCGCGATGGCGATCGTGCCGATGATTCCGCCCAAGATGGTGATCATCAACGGTTCGATGAGCGTCATCACGTTCCGGATCGAAGTCTCCAACTTCTTCTGATAGAAGATGGACACCTTGTCGCAGACCTCGCCCAGTCGGCCGCTCTTCTCGCCGGCCCGGAGCATCTGGATGATGCCGGGGGCGATCAGGTCCGACCCTTCGGCGACCAAGATCGACTCGGACAGTTGGTAACCGTCCTGGATCTTCTCGTCCACCTCGCCCCAGAGTCGCTGGAAATGGCAGTTGTCTACCACCCCGTGGATCACGCGGATGGCGTCAAGCAGGCGAACGCCCGTGTTGACCATGGTGGCCAGGATTCGCATGCTCCGGGTAACCACCATGTCCACGTACATCGTTCCGATCACCGGCGTGTGGATCTTGACGGCGTCCAGAGCCCGGCGTCCGCTGGGCGTCCGGATCCAGTACCACAGGGCAGCGCCGAGGAAGACCACCGTGGTCAGAATGCCGGTCATGATCTCGAAATTGCCCAGGATCTTGCTGAACCCCACGAGAACCTGCGTGAGCTTGGGCAGTTCGGCACCGCGTGAGGCGTAGATTCGCATGAACCGCGGCAGAACGAAGAACATCAGCGTGCCGGTTGCCGCGATCGCCATGAGCACCATGACGATGGGATAGGTCAGCGCACTTCGGATCTGTTTTCGGGTATCGGTCTCGAAATTGAGATAGCCGGTCAGGACGCCGAGCATCTCGACCATCCGGCCGGAAGCCTCCGACGCCTTGACCATACTGATGAACATGGTGCCGAACGTGTTCGGGTAGAAGGACAGAGCTTTCGAGAACATGTCGCCACCCTTGACCCGCACGGAGAGGTCCAGGATCACGTCTTTGAACCGCAGATCTGCGGCCTGCTCGGCAATCGCGTCGAGTGCGTCGCTAAGAATGACGCCGCTGTCGAGCATGACGGCCAACTGGGTTGTGAACAGAATCAGATCACCCGGTTTGGCGCGGACCCGGTGCAACCGCTCGGAGGCGTTTGTCTCCGCGGTATCCCGCGGATGAGCGACACCGCGAGCCGCGCCCGATTCCTCGGTCGAGGGCTCACGCCGCGATTGCTGCATCGGGCTCAATAGTGTGCTCATGTGCTCGGTCCTGTCCTACGCGCCCATGTTGTCGTTGACCGTCGTACGCAGAATCTCCTCGATGGAGACGATGCCCGCCTTGACCTTTTCGATTCCGTCGTGATAGAGGGGCAACATGCCCTTCTCCAGGGCTTTGGCTCTCAGTTTCTTGGCATTAATCCGTTCGCTGATCATCTCCGAGACCTCGTCGTCCGGGACGAACAGCTCGTGAATGGCGATCCGGCCGGCGAAGCCCGTGTTGCGGCACTTCTTGCACCCGACGCCGCGGTAGAACTTGGTCACGTCGCCGCCCTGTGACTCGATCATTCTGCGGATGCTCGCCGGGGGATCGTACTCGGTCTTGCAGTTCGAGCAGATGCGCCGGACGAGACGCTGGGCGATCACACCGCGCAGCGAGGCTCCGAGGAGATAGGGAGCCACGCCGAGGTCCAAAAGCCGGGTCACGGCGCCGGGCGCGTCGTTCGTGTGCAGAGTGGACAGCACCAGGTGCCCCGTCAACGCGGCCTGCACCGCGATGCTGGCCGTCGCGTCGTCGCGGATCTCGCCGACCATGATGATGTCCGGGTCCTGTCTCAGGAGGCTTCGCAGGGCGGTCGAGAAGGCGAACCCCACCGACGTATTGACCTGGAACTGGTTGATGCCCGAGATGTTGCATTCGACCGGATCCTCGACGGTGCAGATGTTGACCTCGTCGTTGTTGAGCTCCGACAGGGCCGCGTAGAGCGTCGTGTTCTTGCCCGAGCCCGTAGGACCGGTGACCAGAACGACGCCATTCGGCGCCTGGATCACCTCGCGAAATCGCAGCAGATTGTCGTAGGTGAAGCCGAGCGATTCGAGATTGTAGAGGATCTTCTGCGGATCGATGACGCGGATCACGACTTTCTCGCCGAAGTTGCCCGGCATCACCGACACGCGAAGATCGATCGGCCGGCCCTCGACGAGGACGTGAATGCCGCCGTCCTGCGGAAGCCTCCGCTGGGCGATGTCCAGCTCGGCCATGATCTTGATGCGGGAGACGACCGCCGGATGCATCTGGTGCGGCGGCCGCATCTTTTCATAGAGCTTGCCGTCCACGCGGTAACGAACCCGCAGCTTCTTGTCGTCCGGCTCGATATGGATGTCGCTGGCATTCTCGCGAACCGCGTTGTACAGCAGGTAGTTGACGAGCTTGACGACCGGCGACTGCCCCGCCACTTCCTCCAGGTTGCTGATGTCCTGGGTGATGTTCTCGATGAGCGAGAACTCCTCGAGCCCCTGGTCGTCGATGATGTCGTCGATGACGAAAACGTTCGCCGCCGGCAGGTAACTCTGCAGGGTCGCCTTGATGTCCTTGCTCGTCGAGCAGACGACCTGGACGCGGCAGCCGCTGATCCGCTCGATCTCGTCGATAAGAAAGACATTGGTCGGCTCGCTGACGGCCACCGTCAGGACATCGTGCACCTTGAACAGAGGCAGCACGATGTGGGCTTCGAGGAACTCGCGAGGCAGAATCTCGACCGCCTTGGGGTCGCAGAGCTTGGGGCTTATCTGCGCATACGGCACGCCGTACGCCTCGGCCAGGGCCGCCGCGATCTGGTTGTCGGTGCAGTAGCCCATCTCGACGAGCAGTTCGCCCAGGAGCTTGCGATGCCCCTTTTCCCGTTGCTCGACGAGGGCCTTCTCGATCTGCTCCGGAGAGACCACCCCCCGGGCCAGCAGGAGTTGGCCGAGCTGGGTCTTGTTCTCGAGCAGAATCTGAACCATGCCTCACCCTACCTCAATACGTCACAGTACAAGTGCGATCGTCGTGTCCTGATTCTTGATTGAAGAGGACTTTTCGCATTGCCTCTTCAATCATCGATCGCACCTCCCCGAGCCCACTGTCAGCATCACGCGAAGCTCTTGACAGCCTGTGTCAGTTCCGCGTGGCAGTCGAATTCGTCCTGCAGCCGGGTGATCTCCAGGATCTTGCTGCAGTTTTCATCAAGCCCGGCCAACCGTAGCTGGATCTTGTTCTGGCGGCAGTAGTCCCGAACCCAGAGCAACAGCTCCAGTCCCTGGCTGTCCAGGAAGCCCACGTTGCTCATGTCCAGGACGATGCCGGCCCTTTGGTTGCCGGCGATCTCCGTGACGGCGCTCCGCAGAGGCTCCGCAAGTTCTCCATCCACCTCGCCCCGCAGGTCGATCACCGTCACCTCGTTGTAGTCCTGCCACTGGATTCTCATCGGAGCAGCGTCCCCACCGCATCGGTTCCATAGTCGGCGAAACGCGAGCTGTCGTAGCTCTCCGGTCCGCCTTCCTGGATCATGTCCCACAAACGCGCGATGTCGCTCTCAAGAAAGAGCCGGCCGATCTTCTCGTCGAACTGCGTGCCAAGCCCCTTGCGGATCTCCTCGACAGCATGTTCCACGCTCATCGCGTCGCGGTACGTCCGTCGGCTGGTCATGGCGTCGAAGCTGTCGGCCAATTGGACGATCTTGCCGGTCAGCGAGATCTCGTCGCCCTTGAGGCCGTCGGGATATCCCTTGCCGTCCACCCGTTCGTGATGGCTCTGGACCCCTGGCACGATGTCCCGCATCTGCTTGATGCCGCGGAGAATGCTGGCCCCGATGGAGGGATGCCGGCAGACGCAGGCCCGCTCCTCGGGCGTGAGCTTGCCGTTCTTGCGGAGCACCGCCTCGTCGATCCCGATCTTGCCGATGTCGTGCAGCAGGCCCGCCAGGTAGATCCTGTGGATCTGCTCCTCCTCCAGTGGCTCCCGCTCGGCCAGCCGCTCAGCCAGCCACCGGGAGATCAGCGCCACCCGCTCGGAGTGGCCTCGCGTGTACTGGTCCTTGGCGTCAATGCTGCTGGTCAGGGCCCTGAGCGAACCGACGAACAGCTCCTTGAGATCGTTGAAGAGCCGCCCGTTCTCGATGAACACGGCGCACCCGCTGGCGACCGAAGTGAAGAGCTTGGCGTCGGTGCTGTCGAAGTCGGCCTTGTCGATCCGGTTGACCGCGACCATCAGGCCGATGACCGAGACGCCGCTCTTGACGCGACGCGCCGAGCCCGCGTCTCCTTTGTCTTTGGCGCAGAGCGGGACGGCGATGAGATTCTTCACGCTCGCGGGCCACTCATACCGGAACGGCGAATCCACCTCGCTGTCCAGCAGCGCCTCGTGGCCCTGCTGGACTTCGGCCAGAAGCCGGCTGTGCAAGGCCATCGCCATGTGGTCGTCGATGTCAATCAGACCCGAGCCGGCCGCGACGACGAACCGCCGGTCGCCGTCGACGATTCGCTCCAGAAGAACCGCGATGCCTTCGACCAGAATGATGTCGGTCAGGCTGTCGCAGGCGAGTTGGAGAAAGTTCGTGTCGGACTCGGTTACCCGCATGTTCGTGCTGATCTTGTGGAGCAGGACGAGTTCCTCGTACACACGGGCCAACTCGACGCCGACGGTCTCGATCTGTTCCTCCGTCCGCAGGGTCGTCTGCTGGTTCAGGGCGACCAGCCGCAACATCTCGCTGAGATATGCGATGTTGCCGCCACAGCCGCCCGCGTCCCCGGCTGGATTTCCAACATCGATGATCGCCACCCCGATTGGGTGCCGATACCCTCCGATGACCAGAGGCATCAGCAAGGGCGACGCGAGGAGCAGATTCTCCTCGCCAAACTGCCAGATGGGGATTTCGACGCCTTCGTACCGCTCCCTCGCGACACAATCGAAAACGTGCCGGCCCGCCGCGATCAGTTGCTCCGGCCGGCTCTCGAAGAAGCCTGCGTTCACCAGGACGGGCGTCCGCCCGTCGGCCGTCACCACCGCGAAGTTGACGCCGAAGCGGGCGATCCGCTCTCCGAGTTTCTCCAACTCCCGCCGCCGCGCCGGGGCCAGAGTCGAAGTCATCGTGTTCGGCATGACCGTTTCCACACGCTCACCTATCCTTAAGTGCATCCTCTTGGCACGTCCTGGAACGTACTAG
>JAAYVJ010000760.1 GCA_012517265.1 Planctomycetota bacterium
CGCTCGACGCCGCTGGAGATGGCGGCCCGGCCGTCGGGCATGGCCGGGACGAAACTGATGATCATGTCCCCCTGGTCGATCAGGAGGAAATCGCGAGCGTAGATCTGGTTGTTGATGTCCCGCTCGATCTGCAGGACCTCCTCGACGTCCAGGACCGCCCGCTCGTTTCCGGCCGTCATCTCGACCCGTTCGAGTCCCTGTTCGCGGGCCTGCCGGGCGACTGCGGGCAGGTGGGCCTCTTCCAGGTCCCCCGGATCGAAGCAGATGAACAGTTCTTTCATTCGCCTGCGGAACTGGCCGATCTCCTGCATCACGCTCGGCAGCTTGGCCACCGCGGTCATGGGGAAGCTCAGGTACGCCTTCTTGCGGTTCCTCTCGAAGGCCAGCCGATAGAAGGTGTCGACGGTCGGCTCGTCGCTGCCCAGGGACAGGCAGTAGAAGGGGACCTTGTCGTTGATGCCCTTGCAGAGCATCTCGGTGCTGATGATCTCCTCCTCCCGCCAGACGATCAGATCCTTGAGGCTGTGCTCGACCGCGTGCTGGTCCACGAGCCGGCGGTGCATCGCGACGACCCCGTCGACGAGGCAGACATACATGTCGGCGTTGAGCTGACGCATCTGATCGAAATCGACGGCGGGAAAGAGCCCGTGCCGCCAGCGGAAGGTGGCGTGCGTGTTGACGATCAGATTCGGGACTTGGCGGGCCCGGACGATGATGTCCTTGAACACGCTGCGGCGGAGGGAAGCGAGTCGTTTGAGAGAGATGTCGAGGATCTTGCCCGGCGGCACGTCCGGGGCCTCCGCGTACATCATGTCGCCCACGCTGCGGAGTTCGACCGGCTTGCCGTTGCGTTCCGCATGCCGGCAAACCGCCTCAAGATAGCTCTTCTTGTTGAGGCCCACCATTCCTGTGACGACGATGATCATAGACTGCGCCAAGACCGAGACACGAATGAACTGAAGAGAAAGACGAATATCGAAATCCGAAACGAATCTGAATGACCAAACCGAAGAAACCTCAAAACGGAGTATCCGAGGGACGACAGCGTTTCGGTCATTTGAGTTTGGGCCCTCTGGATTTGTTTCGGATTTCGATATTCGGACTTCGGATTTCTTCTGCCGCCTACTTGCTCGTCGCGGCGTCGGCTTTCGGCGACAGGTGCAGGTTCTTCAACCGCTGTTGCCGGTCGTATTCCCGCAGACCCGCGATCAACTCGCCCATGTTCCCGGCGATGATCTTGTCGAGGTTGTACAGCGACAGGCCGATGCGATGGTCGGTGACGCGATTCTGGGGGAAGTTGTACGTCCGGATCTTCTCGGACCGGTCGCCGGAGCCGATCATGTTGCGGCGTTGCGAGTCCCGTTCGGCTCGTCGCTGGTTCTCGTACAGCTCGAAGACGCGGCTTCGCAGGATTCGCCAAGCCTTGGCCCGGTTCTTGTGCTGGCTGGACTCCTCCTGCATGTTGACGGTGATGCCGGTCGGGATGTGTTCCAGCCGGATCGCGCTGCTGACTTTGTTGACGTTCTGGCCGCCGGGCCCGCTGGAGCGGCTGACGTGCTCGATCACATCGGATGGAGGGATCTGGACATCCACTTCCTGGGCCTCGGGCAGCACCGCGACGGTGGCCGCGGAGGTGTGGATGCGGCCCTGCGCCTCTGTCTCAGGCACCCGCTGAACGCGGTGTCCGCCGCCCTCATAGCCCAGTTCCGCCCACACGCCTTCGCCCTTGACGTTGAAGATGATCTCGCGGAAACCGCCCATGTCCGAGGGGCTGAAGTCGAGCTGTTCCACTCGCCACCGTCGATTCGCGGCATACCGGGTATACATGTCGTAAAGGTCTCTGGCGAAAAGAGCGGCTTCCTCGCCCCCCGTTCCGGCTCGAATCTCCATGATGACGGAGTCGATGTGCATGTCGTCGGCCATGATCAGAGTGTTCAGGAGTTCTTCCGACAACTGATCCCTGCGGGTGGAGAGCTGCCCAACCTCCTCCTTGGCCATAGTGCGAAGATCGGGGTCGGCGGCCGGATCCTCGACGATCTGCCGGGCATCCGCCAGGTCGGCGACGACTTTCTTGTACTCGCGGTACTTCAGGACGATCGGCCGGTTTTTGCCCCGCTCCTTCGAGAGCGCGACAAGCTTAGCCGGCTCCTTGGCGACCGCCGGATCGGAGATTTGCCGCTCGACCTGCTCGTACCGCGTTTCAATATCGTCAAGCAGAGCCAACAGGTGATCTTGTTCCTGGTTCATCAGCACTCAAGGACAGAAGCGCAAACAAAACACCGGCCCGCTCCCCGGCGGGTCGGAGCATTCCCGGCATAAGAAGAGCCCCTGTCCCAGAACCCTGGGAGGCAGGAGCTCGTCGGTTCACCGCCGGAGCAGCTACTGCTGGCCTTCTTTGCCCTTTTTCATGTACGACGTGCCGTATTTCTTCTGGAACCGCTCGATGCGGCCGGCCGTGTCCATGAATCGCTGCTTGCCCGTGTAGAACGGGTGGCACATGGAACAGGTTTCCGCGTGGATTTCGTCGGCGGTGCTGCGGGTCTCGAACGTGTTGCCGCAACCGCAACGGACCACGACCTTATCGTACTTCGGGTGTATTTTCTCTTTCATACCTATAGCTCCGAAATATTCTCGAAACCAGCAATTCTACCGTCCAGTTCCGGTCTTTCAAGGGGAATTTTATGATTTCTCGGTCTGCGGGGGACCCGGCAGAACATCTTGCTTGCAGACCTGTCCAAAGATACAATGACCCGAATCTGAGAATTCCTCAGCCAGGTTCCGATTTGGGAGTTCACGAATGACCACAAACTGCAGGACTTCCCGGGGGCATTCCCGGCTTTCTCGGGGGTTCATCGCGTTGTGCATCCAGGCGGCTTTGCTCGCCGGGTGTCAGCGGGAAGCGTCGAAAGGCGATGCCCAGACTGAGCAGGCCGGCAGTCCTGTGATCCAGGCCCAACCCTCAGAGCCTGAAGAAGCCGCCTCCGCCGACAGACCGGCTGTGCCGGCGAAGCCCGCCAATACCGCGGAGGTCGGGGAGGGGCCCAGAATCACGGTTGATGAACTCGTTGTCGACCTGGGCGAAGTCGGCACCGATTCGAAACGCACGGGCGAGTTCCGTTTCAAAAACACCGGGAACGCCCCCCTGGAGATCCTGGATGTCCACAGTTGCTGCGGGGTCGTCACCCGAGGGGTGAAGGCCGGCCAGAAATACGCCCCTGGTCAGAGCGGCGTCCTGGAATTCGATTTCCTCGCGGGTTCGACCCCGGTCTCCAAGTGGACGCGTGAACTTCGCCTACAGACGAACGACCCCACGCACAATCTGGTGTCGCTGGCGATCAAGGCGTCGGTCGTACGGCGGGTATCAGTCGATCCCTTGAGGCTGGTGCTCCTGCTCAAGAGGGAGAACGCCGATTGCCACGATGTCACGATTCGCAGCCTGGACGGCAAGCCGTTCTCCATCGCGGCCGCGCGGTCGACCGCCAACGCGATCGCGATCGACTTCGATCCCAACGTCAAGGCGACGGAGTTCGTGCTCAAGCCCCGAGTCGATATGGAGAAACTCCAGACGAACCTCAAGGGTACGATCAGCATCGATCTGACGCATCCGGAGTGCACCAACGTGCGGGTGCTGTTCGACGTGTTGCCTGAGTTCACGGTCAATCCGCAGCACCTGATGATTTTCAACATGCGGCCGGATCAGCCGGTCCAGCGGGAGGTTTGGATCCTGAGCAACTACTGCGAGGACTTCGAGTTGGAGTCCGTCTCGTCCCAAAATGGCCGCATTACGCTTCTTGAAAAGAAGAAGGTCGGGAATCGGTATCAATTGCAGATTGAGGTCAAGGTCCCTCCCAAAGAGGGCGACAATACCATAGCGGCCGACGTTCTGAACGTGAAGATCAAAGACGGCCCGACCGTGTCGATTCCGTTCCGAGGGTTCTATGTCGGGGGATGAGTTGGATGTTGACCCAGCGGAGACTGAGTATGAGAGATCTGTCGCGTTGTTGTAGGGTGATGATATTCCTTGTTCCGGTAGGCGTATTGGTGGGTTGCCAGAGCAAGCCCGCGAGTGAGAAGTCCGTGGTTGTCCAGCCGGCTCAAGCGGCCGAGCCGAATCAACCGGCCGAAACGGTCGTTTCGGTTCAGGCAGGTGAGCCTGCCGGAGAGGCTTTGTCTGGGACGCCGCTGACGCTTGATGCGTCCGTTCTGGTTCCCCGGATCACGATCGAAGAGCCTGTCGTCGATCTGGGACAGATAGGAACCGACACCAAGAAAACGGGAAAATTCGAGTTCACCAACACCGGCAAGGCGCCCCTGAAGATAGT
This sequence comes from Planctomycetota bacterium, assembly GCA_012517265.1. Taxonomy (GTDB): domain Bacteria; phylum Planctomycetota; class Phycisphaerae; order Sedimentisphaerales; family Anaerobacaceae; genus PLanc-01. The sequence continues at coordinate 4,323 of JAAYVJ010000760.1, forward strand.
GCAAGTCCATAGCTGCTGCGGAGTTACGACGAAGGGAGTGGATAACGGTCAGGAGTACGCTCCGGGGGAGAAGGGCACTCTGGAGTTCGAGTACCTCACCGGATCGAACCCGATTCCCGAGATCACGCGGGAACTTCGGATGCAGACCAACGATCCCGACAAGAAGATCGTTTCATTTACGATCAAGGCGGCCGTCGTCCACCGCGTGGAGTTCAGCCCCGCCAAGCTCAAGCTGTTCCTCCAGAGAGAGAACGCCGCCTGCGAGGACATCAAGCTCCGCAGTCTGGATGGCAAGCCGTTCTCGGTTGCGAGTGTTCGTTCGACGGCCAACGTGATCTCCGCCGAGTTCGATCCCAATGCAGTTGGGACCGAGTTTGTGCTCAAGCTCCGTGCGGACATGGAAAAACTCCCCCGCAACGTCCGGGGGGTCGTCAGCATCAACCTGACGCATCCGGAGTGCATTAACGTCCGTGTGCCGTTCGACGTGTTGCCGGAGTTCACCGTCAATCCGGGCCATCTGGTGGTCTGGAACCTCAAGGAAGGCCAGGCGGTCCAGCAGAGCATTCAGATCATCGGAAACTACCAGAACGACTTCGAAGTCGAGTCCGTGTCGTCTCAGACCGGTGCGATCACCCTCCTGGAGCAGAAGAAGCTCGAAGACCGGCGGGAGTTGCGGATCGAAATCAAGGTCCCGCAGCGCAAGGACGACACCCCCATGATGACGGACGTGATCGAAGTCAAGATCAAGGACCGCCAGACCGTTTCGATCCCATTCCGCGGGATCTATGTTGAGGGTTGACGCAAAGTGTCGAGTACTCGTCCAATCCTCTTGTCCGGATTCCGCCCAGGATGCTGTCAGAGAGTCATAACTCTTTTTGGGACTTCTATTTGCGTTCTTCTCGCCGGTCTGTCCTGCCCCTCTGAGACTGCCGCGCCTGGACCGGTTTCGAATCGGGCGGAAGGCGAGGTCCGTCTGGTTGTCTTTCTGACCGGCAACACGCTGAGTTCTCTGCGGCCCTGCGGCTGCTCCGGCGGCCAGCTGGGCGGTATGGAGAAGCGGCCTGCTGTCTTCGATCAAGTGCCTGCGTCCGCCCGGTTGGTCGTGGACACAGGGAACCTGGCTGCCGACGATGGCGAGCAGGACCTCATCAAGTTCCGGGTTCTGTTCGAAGCGTTGCGGCTCTTGAACTATGATGTTCTGTGCCTGACTTCCGGCGACATCGCGATCGCCGAACATCTGGGGCTGATGGGGACTCCCCAACAGGCGTTCCGCGTTCTCCAGGATCGCGATGGCGGCTCTGAAGTGTTCAACAAGAGGTTCCCGGACCACGGTGTGACCGCCAATGTAGCGTCCCTGGACCCTCGAACGACACCTGCGGAACGGGCCACGGAACTCTTCGCCGGCGAGGGGGGGGATGCGTCCGTCAACATTCTGATCCTTCGCCACAGCGACAGCCAGGTGCTGGCGGACATCGCGGCCAAAGCGCCGGCGGTCGACTGCATTGTCTGCCCTTCGGAGGTGGACGAACCCCACATTCTCAGCAAGCCGGGAGCCCGGCCTGTGGTGGTTACGGCAGGGCGTCTCGGCCGCCATATCGCCCGGCTCGACGTGGCCATTTCGGCCTCCGGAGGCAGGCCAGCCCTGAAGTTCGCGGACGTCCCGGTCACCGCGGACCTTCCGGATGACCCGGCTCTTGTGAAACTGTACAAACAGTACCAGCAATTGGTCAGCGCGGCGGACCTGTTGGAGAGCTATCCCCGGCTTCCGCTGCCCGACGGCTTGGCGTTCGAGGGATCCGAGTCCTGCAAACGATGCCACGAGTACGAGTATGGCGAGTGGATCCTGAAGCCCCACGCCGAGGCTCTGAATTCGCTGAAGAAAGTGGGTTCGGATCGCGATCCGGAGTGCGTGGTGTGTCATGTGGTCGGAATGGAATATCAAAGCGGCTACGTCACGGAGGAAAAGACGCCGCACTTGAGGGATGTAGGGTGTGAAACCTGCCACGGCCCGGGTAAAGAGCACAACGACTCCGAAGGCAGGAAGCCGACTCGGGAACCGAAGATGGGCTGTCTGGCTTGCCACACTCCCGAGAAAAGCACCGGTTACGCCGGTCACGAGGAGGAGTACATGAAGAAAATTGTCCATTGGAGGGAACCCGCAGCCGCCGGCAATGTCAAAGACTAGGGAAGGGGTGTCCTTATGATCAAGACATTGCGCATTACCGGTGTGGCCGCGGTGGCTTTCGCGGGCTTGGTTTTGGCCTCGGTTTTCGGACTTGTGTCGTGGATCCATCTCGACGGCAAGAACGAAGAACGGGTGAGCAAGGTTCTGTTGGCGCCCCGCGCCGTCGAGCGGTTCCACGAGTTGCACGGGGACAAGAACCCCTCCGGCCAGGACACCAAGCCTCCTCTGGTGAAGCAGGCGGAGCTTTTCAAGGATATTATTGACCCCAAGATCGTCACGCCGACGAAGGTGGCCGATGCCGCCCCCGTCGCCCCGCGTCCCGGGCCTGCTCCCAAGCGGGTCGAGCCTCTGTCGGCGTTGTTCACGCTGATCGGGACGAGCTACTCGGCCTCGAATCCGAGTTCGTCCTTCGCCTACATTCGTCTTCCCGACAACACATTTCAGTGGGTTCAGTGCGGCGATGAAATCGGCCGCCTGATCATCAAAGAAGTGAAGGAGAGTTCGCTGGTCTATTGGGATGGGCAGCGCGAGAACGAAATTCCGATGGAGCCTGCGCCGGAGCGGGTCAGTCTGGTGGCGACGGACGAGGTCTCGATCGGCTCATCCCAGACCCCGGCTTCCCAACCCTCGCAGGTGAAGGTCGCGGAATCCCCGGCTGCTCCGCCGAAGTTGGTGCCTCAACCGGTTCCTCCCGCGATGCGGGGCGGTGCTTCGAAGATGACCGACGACGAGCAGCGGGCCATCAGCGAACTGGTCGAGAAGTACCACAAGATGCAGGGTTCGTCCGGTGACGCCAATCCCGCCACGGCGGCCGACAGGCTCGCTCTGGCCAACAAGCTGATGTCCGAGCTGAGGTCCTCCCGCGTCAGCCCGCAGGAGACCCGCAGACTGGGAAGCATGGGCGATCAGGCCAGCCAGAACAAGGACCGTGCTCCGGAAGAACCGCGTTCCGACAAGTCGCCAGATCCCTCAAATTCGTCTCGCGACTAACCGGGTTTCGTCCCGTCGCCTGCGTCTGGAACATTCAGGCGGTCGGTTTCTCATTTCGCTGAGTTATAAGACCTCGCAGCTCTCTAATAGGCACAGCCGCCACAGACGCCACATCCCCTCTGTCTGACTCCGATCCGTTGCCTCGTGCCCCTGCCAGCATTGGCGCGGACGTTTTTTCTGGGCGAGGCGGGAACTTTCGGCGATTTCCCCTGTCTGACTAACTAGATGATGTCGCACGCCCGCTTCATTCGGGGAATGGCCTACCCGTTTGATCGCGGCCGGATCGGCGTCGTTGCGTCAAAGTGGTGGGTCTTCGATCGACGTCGAAGTATTGGAGCAGGGTGATTTGGATACGAGGTACGAAATGATGGAATGGCATGTCCTCCCAAAGGAACGGTGTCAATCGTTCGTTGCAATCGTCCTTTGTGTTTTGCTGTGCTGCAGTGCCCCGCTGTTGGCGACCGAAGGGGCCGCCGTGTCGGGTACGACTGGTCATGCGGTGTTCTCCGTGCAGCACATCACGCCGGAACAGGGTCGGGATTTCCTGAGCCGGCTGAGCATCGGGACCGTATCCAGAATGCCCGGGGTCAATTCCCTGCTGGTCACGGGAGATGAAGCCGATCTCCGGAAGGCTGCGGCCGTCCTGGACTTGGTGGACTCCCGCACCAAGTTCGACGTCCGTGTGCTCGGGCCGGCGATGCCGATGCTGCCGTCCAGCACGGAGATTGCGGCTGCCGTCGGCGGCGTGTGCGTCGGCACATTTGCCGATCCGCCCAAGGACCGTACCAAGATGAGAGCCATCGTCGATGTCCACAACGGCAACGTCGTGGCGGTCGCCTCGACGATGCAGATGCAGGACATCCGATACGCCGTTGAGCTGGGCCCAAACGTCCTGAGGGAACGGAGAACCGTGGCCGCCCCGTCGAAGGGGTCAGCCGGTTCGACATCGCAGGTTTCGGCCATGCTCGAAGCCTCTCTCGACGGCGAGCCCAAGTTCTCCATGCTGCCCAGTGAGATGCAGGAGATGCGTCGTCGTGCCGCCGAACTCCGAGCGCAACGACAGGCCGGGCAGAAGTCGGACGCTCGCCCCGCGTCCTCGGCCCTGTCCGAAGGCACGCCTGTCACGGGCGACGCCAACGCCGTGACGCCGGCTGCACCCGCCATGCTTGGACACGCCGGCGCCGTATCCGATCAGAACGCTCCGGCCGAGAGCCTTCCGCCGGCCGTGGCTGAGGGCAGCGGTCTTCAGCCGGGACAGACCGTTCCCGCCGATTCCGAGCGAATCACGGCTCCCAAGATCGAGCCCAAATCCATTACCGACAGGGGCGGCGCCCTTGGCATGGCTCGGGCGGACGCTCTGTCGTCGGCGCCCTCGCCGCTTTACGAGCCCGCCGCCATTCCGGACGGCGATGAAGTCATCAATATGGCCCTGCCCGACAAGGTGCCGATCATCGATCTGCTGGACCTGGTGGGCAAGAACCTCAATCTCAGCTATCTCTACGATCCGCAGAAGGTCACCGGCGAGGTCGTCTGGAAACTCAACGGCACGCTCAAGGGCCAGGTGAAGAAGAAGGACCTCTATCCGCTGCTCGAAGCGGCGCTGCAGGAGAAGAACCTGGTGATGACCCGCCACAAGGGCAACATCGTCCGCGTCATGCCCAAGGCGGAAGCCATGACGAATTCCGATCCCGAACTCGTGACGTCCGAGAGCGAGACGATCGAGAGAGGCAACGCGATCGTCACAAAGGTGTTCTCGCTCAAGCACATCGACAACTCCAGCGCCGAGAACCTGCTGCAGGGCATGGGTCTGGCGGTCGGAGTCACCCCGATGGCCGAGAGCCGCAAGATGATCGTGACCGCCTATGCACACCGCATGGGCCGGATCCAGCAGTTGCTGGAGCTGGTGGATCAGCCCGGCGCTCCCCGCAAGTTCAAATACCGCCAGCTTCGCTACACGATGGCCAAGACCCTGGCCGACAAGGTCAAGGCGCTGGCCGAACAGTTGGAGAACGTTTCGGTCACCATCGGCGTCTCGGAGACGCCCAGCGAGACTCCCGCCAAGATGCCGGGCGAATCCGACGTGGCGTACCGCACGCGGCTGGCCACGATCCGCGCGGCGGAAACGGCGCGACGCGCCAACGCGGCGGCTGCGGCCCGAGTGGCCGCTCCTCAGGAGCCCAAGCCCGGCGTGTATCTGGACGCGGATGAGCGGACGAACCGGATTCTCATGATCGGCGAGGAAGAGCAATTGACCACGGTCGAGGAACTGGTTGACGCCCTGGACATCGCCCAGCAGGAACTACGGGCCCTGCAGCTCTATCGCATGAAGCACGTGGACGCCGAGGAAGTCGCCCGCAAGCTCCAGGAACTGGGCGTCATCCACCGGATGCCTGAGACGACCGCTTCGCAGCGGCAGTCGCAGAGCGGCTCCCGGATCACCGGCCAGCCCACGACTCCGGCTCGTCCCGGCCAGCCCGCGGTCGCCGGCGACGCGACCACTACTCCTGCGGGCACGGAACTGACGGAAGAAGGACTCGTGGGAGAGCCGCAGGTCGTCGTGGTCGAGTCGACCAACTCGCTGCTGGTCAACGGCACGCCGGAACAGCACGCGAAGATCTCCTCGATCATCGAGTTCGTCGACAGCGAAATGGACCTCGAAGAGATTCCGTACAAGATCTATCCGCTGGAGAACTCTTCGCCGGCCCACTTGGCGGAGATCCTCCAGAGCCTGATCGAGGAGTCGACCGAGCAGACGCAGGACAAGGACGGCAAGATCGAGAAGGTCGTCACCAAGCGGCAGGATGAGATCGCGATCGTCCCCGATCCGAACACCTACTCGCTGATCGTGTACGCCAGCAAGAAGAACCAGGAGTGGATCCAGACCCTGGTCAAGCAGTTGGACAAGCGCCGGCCGCAGGTGCTGATCGACGTGACGCTCGTCGAGGTCACCAAGACCGAGCAGTTCGACTACGATCTGCAACTCGTCGAGAGCTGGCCGAACCTGGGCGACGCCAGTCTCCTCGGCAGCGCCACCGGCAACGCGATCAAGGCCCTGACCACGCCGAGCGACCTGGCCACGGCGGGACGGGACCACGTCGTTGGCGTGGGTTCCAAGAGCGGCGCGGGCACCGCCTACTATGCGGACAAGCACGTCAACGCACTGTTGACCGCCATGCAGTCGAAGAACTACGGGCGGGTTCTGGCCAAGCCGAAGATTCTGGTCAACGACAATGAGATGGGCAACATCAAGACCGCGGATATCACCTATGTGAAGAAGACGTCTTCGGTTCCGTTCACCTCTGCCACGGCGGGAACCACGAGCACGTCCGTCCAGACCTCGGTGGACTACGAGCCGTATGATGCCGGCATCACGCTGAACATCACCCCGCACATCAGCGAGGGCGATTTGCTTCGCCTGGACATTGAGCTGACTCGGTCGGACTTCCGTCCGACGGAGAGCGTCGACGCGCCGCCGAACACGACCACCAGCGAAGTCAAGACCGGCGTGACGGTCCCCGACGGCAGCACGATCATCCTCGGCGGCATGGTGAAGTTGAACCAGAACAAGGGCGGCTCGAAGGTCCCGATTCTGGGCGACCTCCCGCTGGTCGGCGGGCTGTTCCGGACCGTCAGCAATTCGGACAACCAGAGCAAGCTGTACGTGTTCGTCAAGGCCGAGGTCATCCGGCCCGAAGGGGAACTGGCCCAGGGCATGAAGGCTCTGACGGAAATATCCGATAGAAACCGAATGGCCTTCGAGCAGCACGAGCTGGAGTTCCAGAAGTACCAGGACTGGCCGGGCGTCAAGCCCAAGCCCGTCGATCCGGCGAAGGTGCTCGAAGCCCAGTGATGACGAAGCCAACGCAACCGAAGGCCCGATGGATCTGATCGACGTATGAAGGATTTGCTGGTACAGACCGCCAAACGAACGGGATTGCTCGACCCCGAGCAACTGGCCCGATACCTGGACGAGAACAAGGGCCGGGGCCGGGTCGACGAGGTCCTGCTGGCCTGTCCGTTCTACACCGAGGATGTGGTGCTCAAGCTGTTCGCCGAGGCCCTCCAGTGGCAGTATCTGTCGGAGATATCGGACCAGCAGGTGCCCCGGGACTTCATTCAGAATGTCCCGGCGACCTACGCCCAGCATCATCATCTGGTCGGGGTCAAGTCCGAGGACGGCGACGAGGAACTGACGGTCGTGCTCTCCAGGCCGCTGGACACCCACGCGCTGGACAACGTCTCGAAGATGACGCACCGGCCGGTCAAGCCGGCGGTCTCGACCCGGGCCGTCATCACGGCGGTCATCGACGTCGCCTACCAGCAGCGGAGCACGGTGATCGAGGAGGTGGCCGAGGAACTGGATTCCCAAAACCTCGACCAACTGGTCGACGAGGTCTCGGCCTCGGACGACCTGCTGGACGTGGTGAACCGCCCGCCGGTGATCCGGCTGGTCAACGACATCCTGTTCCGCGCCCTGCAGATGCGGGCCAGCGACATCCACGTGCATCCGTACGAGGCGAAGATCCAGATCCGCTACCGGGTCGACGGCATCCTGTACGACGTCTTGAGCCTCAACCGCAACGTGCTGCCCCTGATCATCTCGCGCATCAAGGTCATGGCGGGCATGGACATCGCCGAGCGGCGAATGCCGCAGGACGGTCGTTCGAGCGTTCGCCTGGGCCAGCGCGAGGTCGATCTTCGCGTCAGCACGGTGCCGACCAGCTTCGGCGAGCGCTGCGTGCTGCGCATTCTCGACAAAAGTTCCGGCGTCTACCGCCTGGACGAACTGGGCCTGTGGCCCGACGACCTCAAGAAGCTCGACTCGCTGCTGAACCGCGCCCACGGCGTGATCTTCGTCACCGGGCCCACCGGCAGCGGCAAGAGCACCAGTCTCTACGCCTATTTGAACCGGATCAACTCGGCGGAGAAAAACGTCATCACCATCGAAGACCCGATCGAGTACCAGCTCGAGGGGATCAGCCAGATCCAGGTCGCCAGCAAGAAGGGCATGACCTTCGCGACCTCCCTGCGGCACGTGCTCCGCCAGGACCCGGACGTGATCATGATCGGCGAGGTCCGCGACGTCGAGACGGCCCGCATGGCGATCCAGTCGTCCCTCACCGGCCACCTGGTGTTCAGCACGCTGCACACCAACGACGCGGCCGGCGCGATCAGCCGTCTGCTGGACCTGGGCGTCGAGCCGTACCTGGTCAGCTCGTCGTTGATCGCCATCGTGGCCCAGCGTCTCGTGCGGCGGATCTGCCCCGACTGCAAGAAGCCCGCCAAACCCACGGCCCAACAGCTCGGCGAACTCGGGTTGGAGGCGACTCCCGACGCGCAGTTCTACGTCGGCGAGGGCTGCGAGCGGTGCTTCAAGACGGGTTACCGCGGCCGGACCGGGATCTATGAGGTGATGCTCATCAACGATAAGATACAGGAATTGATCTACCACCAGGAGACCGCCGGCGTAATCAAGAAGGCCGCCCTGGAGGCGGGTATGCAGACGCTCCGCATGGACGGGGCGCGCAAGGTGCTCGCCGGCCAGACCACGGTAGCCGAGGTGCTGCGCGTGACGCAGGCGGATGTGTAATGAGAGGTGTCTGGAAAATGGAGGATTAGACCTATCGTCTTCAAGGAAATCTCATTCTTCGATTTCCTTGAAGAATCGACCCAGATCGAACTGGGGCAAATCGCGAGGGTTTGGGAAGGAAGAATCGAGAATGCACGATTCTTCCTTCCCAAAGTAGGTCTGATCCTCCATTTTCCGGAAACCGGCAACGACTCGGAACTACGGACAGCTTTATGCCGAGATATGAGTACATAGCGATCGCGGGCAACGGCAAGAAGATCAAGGGAACGCTCAACGCCGAGAGCCCGTTCGCCGCCCGCAAGCAGTTGCGGATGCGGAGCATCCACCCGTCCTCCGTCACGGAGATCACCTCGGCGGTCGAGAGCAAGCGGGCCCTGTTCTCGGTGTTTCGCCGGACGAGCAAGTCGCAGCTCATCGACTTCACCAAGCAGCTCGCCACGCTTCTGAACTCCGGGATCAAGCTCACCGAGGCTCTGTCGGTCCTGACGATGCAGGTCTCCGATCAGCGGTTCAAGACCGCCCTGACGGAGATCCGCGACCGGGTCGTGACCGGCGAGTCGTTCACCGACGCGCTGAAGGACTACGAGGACTACTTCGATGTGATCTTCGTGGCCATGGTCCGCGTGGGCGAAGTCACCGGCACCCTCGGCGAGAGCCTCAAAACCATCGCGAACTTCATGGAGAAACGACAGCGCGTCGAGTCGAAGATTCTCACGGCGATGATCTACCCGATCGTCCTGGTCTTCTTTTGCCTCATGGCGATCGTGATTCTGACGACGAAGGTGATTCCACCCATCGGCAGGCAGATCATTCAGGCGGGACAGGAGCTGCCGTGGATCACGCAGCAACTGATGAATTTCAGCCACATTCTGACGAGTTGGCGCGTGTTCGTTCTGCTCGGGGGGATCGCGGCGGTCTTCATCGCGATGAAACGCTTCTTCCGGACCGACCGGGGCGCCTACATGCGGGACAAATTCCTGTTCTCGCTGCCGGTGTTCGGGCCGCTCATCAAGCAGCGCGTGGTGGCGCGGTTCGCCTCGACGCTCTCGACGCTGATCGGCTCGGGCCTGGCGATGGCCGAGTCGCTTCGCGTCGTCGCCGACACCACGGGCAACAGCCTCATGAAGCGCGCGATCCAGCAGGCGAGAGAGCGAATTCTCGCCGGCGCCGACATCGCGACCCCGCTGCGGGAGAGCGGCGTGATCGATCCGGCCATCGCGCACATGGTGGCCGTCGGCGAAAAGAGCGGCGAGCTGGAAACGATGCTCAGGAGCGTCAGCGAGAACCTGGAGTCTTCGACGGATGTCGTCATCGAACGTCTGAGTGCGGCGGTGGAGCCGCTGATCATCATCATCATGGCGGCGGTCATCGGCGTGATCGCCTACGCCACGATTCTGCCCATCCTGCGGATCTCGGCGGTGAAAATGTAAGTCTCTTGGAGTTGAAGGATTATGAAGACGAATCGGAAAAGACAAAGCCTGCGTGGTTTTACGATGGTCGAGCTGATGGCCGTGCTGATCATTCTGGGACTGCTGGCCGCCGTGGTCGTGAAGAACTTCGTGGGGCAGGTGGAGAAGGCCAAGGTGGTCACGACGAAGGCCAGCCTCAAACTGTTGCACACGGCCGTGAACGAATTCAACATGGACTGTTCGAGATGGCCCACCGAGGACGAGGGGCTGTCGGCTCTCGTTCAGCAGCCGGCGGATGCCACGAACTGGCGGCCGGGCGGCTATCTCGACACAACGGACATCCCAAAGGACGGCTGGGGGCGTGATTTCATCTATGAACTCCATCCGGAGAGCACCAAGCCGTTCGTGGTCAAGAGCCTCGGAGCCGACGGCGAGCCGGAAGGGGAAGGCTACAATGCGGATCTGTATAGCACGGACGCAAACTGATCGGCCCGAAGAGGACGCGGGCGCCAAGGCATGTGCCCGACGGGCCCACGCGAGGGCGTTCACGCTCGTCGAACTGATCGTCGTGTTGACGCTGCTGGGCCTTCTGATCATGGTGGCCCAGACGAATCTGTTCGGCGTGCTTCGCCGGCAGGGGTTCAAGTCGCAGGTGCAGGACTTCGTCTCGGCGATGCAGATGGCCGCATTCAGCGCGGCCGAGAACGGGCGTCGCTACGAGGTGATCATCGACCCGACGGACCAGAGCTACCTGTTGCGGGAGATCACCTCATCCGATTTGTCGGAGGTCCTCGAAGAGGAGATCATCACGCAGGGGCAGTTCGGGACCAGTTGCCGGCTCTCGTACGTCGAGTTCGACGACGGCACCTATACGAACAGCGATCGCTCGAAGTTCCGGGTCGGCCCGGCGGGCTGGACCTACGGCGGCAAGATCGTTCTCCTCGACGAGGGCGAAGAGCCCCATGCGGTGATCGTCAATCGGCTGCTCCCCACCGTCGAACTGGTGACGGGGGATCCGCCGCTGCTGACGCCCAAGGGAAAGGATGAAGTCCCGTTCCTCTGATACAGGCCGGGATTCGTGACACGGAATGCACGGAAAAGCGAACAACTCGTTCTTTCACGAGCGAACGGCCCGACGGGCCGCGAGAGCGGGGTTCACCCTTCTTGAGGTCCTGACGTCGCTGGCGATCCTGGGGCTGGTCTGCTCCAGCACGCTGCTCGTGATCAACCGCTGCATCAATTCCGCGGCCGATTCGGCCCTCCGCATGGAGGCGTTCCAGATCGCCCGTGAGAATCTCGAACAGGTCCTTGTCCGCGACTCGGTGGAGGAGTCCGTCGATTACGGGATCAGCGAGGTGTACCCCAACATTTCGTGGCAGACGGTGATCGAAGTGTTTCCTGAGCCGGTCAACGGGCAGATGTGGGTTCGCGCGGTCTCGACGGCCGAGTACACCGATTCCAAGGACCAGGCGCAGAAGATCGAGTTGATTCACTGGATCGCGGCGTTGACCGACCAGCAGGCCGGGGCGATCCTGAACGACGAGGAAATGGCCAAGCTGGAGGCCGAACAGGTCCTTGCGACCCCCGAGGCCGCGGCCAAGTACGCCCGCATCAACGCACAAACGCTCCAGCAATGGGTCGAGAACGGACTGCTGACGACCGAAGACGGCGGATACCTCAAATACAACCTGGACCTGTTCGTCGAGAGCGACGGCCAGCCCAGCGACGAGGACAAGGCCAGGCAGGTGGAATCGATCGAGGAACTGGCATTGACCCTTCGGTCGGAGCAGAACGGGCTCGACCTGGACGCCGATCAGGGCGGCTCCGGCGGCAGCGGCTCTGCCTCCAAGGACGAAGACCAGGGAGCATCAAGGCGGCCCAAGAACAGGCAGAAGTAGGTTTTGTCCGCATTGGCGGACGGAGATATGGTATGGAACCGAAAACCAGGCAACGGGAACGTTCGGCGGGATTCTCGCTGGGCGAGATGCTCGTGACCGTCGTCATCGGTGGAATGCTTCTGACCGCGGTCCTGGGCATCTACAACCGGGCCAACCGGGCGGCCGTCGCCGTGCTGGAGAAGATCGACAGCCCGTCTCTGGCCGCCGAGGTGCTGCAGCTGATCGGGGAGGACATCGATCGCGGGTTCGGCGCCGACGACATGATCCTGCAGATCCGCAACGGGTTCGATGGCGGGTATGTGCGATCCGATCTGGTCCTGCGCCGCCTGTATCACGACAAGGACAACAAGGAGCAGACGCTGGACGAGATCACCTGGCGGGCCGCGTCCGACGGCAGCGGCCTGGTTCTCTATCGCAGTCGCGAGGGGGCCGGGCAGGAGGACAAACTGCTTGAGGACCAGCGGGAGGACTGGGAGAAGAACTATCCATTCGTGCCGATCTGCCGCGGTCTGACGTTCTTCCAGGTCCAGGCCGTCAAGGGCGAGGAACTCCTGGATCAGTGGCCGCCGTCGGCGCCTCCGGCCGGCGTGAAGGTCACGATCTCGTTCGCGGAGCCCTACGAGACGATTCGGGGCACCCGGGACGTCCCGGAAGAAAGGAAGATCAGCCGAACCTTCGCGGTTAACGCAATGCGGAAGATCAAGTTCGTGACGGATCCAGCCGGCGATGCGAATGCGCCCGACGACGCCAATCAGTCCAACCTGCAAGAGCGGGGCGATTCCGACGGGCCAACCCCCGGCAGCGATCGTACGACCAGTGCGCGGTCTTCGCGAGGAACGACGAGCAATGAACGGACACCGCTACAGACAAAACAGCGATAGTCGCCACGATCCGCGGGGGATCGTCCTGCTGATCACGCTGGTGATCCTGGTCGTCTTGGCGACGCTGGGGTACACCCTGACCGTCCGGGTTTCCGCGCGGCGGCACCGCGATCAGTATGCCGTCGATTCCTGTGTCGCGCGGCACGCCTGCGCCTCCGGGATGCGGTACGCGCTGGCCACCCTGGACAAGCTTGATTTCGCTCTGATCAGCCGGCCCAACGAGCCGGACTTCTCGGACATCTTCGCGTTGACCGAGCCGGAGTATCAGAAGCTCCTGGACCAGATGGAACGGTACCTGGCCAAGAACCGTCTGAGCGATCCCAATGAGGAGGAAGCCAAAGGCGGGAAAGACGCGATCCGAAAGAAGAAGGCCCTCCTGGATGACATCAACGACGCCAATGACGTGGATTCCGGCCAAAGGCATCTTGCACGCCGCGACGATGTGCAAATCCCCGGGCCGTACGGGCCGCCCTGGCCGCTGGTGACCGAGCCTGTGGAGTTTGAGATCGGAACCGCCAAGGTCAGGATCGAGATCGAGGATGAGAACGCCAAGTATCCCCTGGGCTGGGCGATGCTGGCCGATGACAAGCTGCGCGAGGTTGCCGGCGCTGGCTGGACCACCTTTTGTGAGTGGATGGGCTATTCCTCGCAGGAGATCGCGCAATTGAACAAGGATCTCGGCCAGATCGGCGGCGTCAAGCCGTTCAAGCTGGAGTTCAAGCCGACGACGACGGACGTGGAGGTGCCGGCGAATCTGCGAACCCGGACCCCGACGCGTCCGACTGCCGGAAGCGCCGCCTCCGGCACGGTCGCCCGCCGGACCGTCAGCAAGAAGCCCGTTTCGGCCGAGCAGCAGTTTCAGCAACAGAACAAGGAATTCGCCAAGCTCTTCCACAGCTCGATGGTCAACTCCGGCCTGCTCAGTCGGCCGAGCATCGAGAGCGACAGTCGCCACGAGTCGGCGTTGAAGTATCTCGGGCTGTGGGGCACGCGACAGGTGAACATCAACACCGCCCCCCGGCACGTTCTGGAGGCGGCCCTCTCCTTCGGAAGCGTTCTGAACGCGCCGAAGATCGCGGAGGCCGTCATCCAGCAGCGCAAGGTCAAACCCGTGGAGGACGTCAATGAAGTCAAGAAGGCGGTCCTTGGATACAGCAGCGTGATCGAGGACTGCCGCAGTTTTCTGACCGCGACGAGCACGGTCTTCACCATCCGGGTCACCGCCGTCAGCGGGACGGCCAGGGCCACTGTTCTGGCGGCGGTGACCAGGGAGGGCGATAAGATCGAGCCTATCGCGGTAATTCGGGACTAATCCCCCTTTCTTGAACGGAGTTCTGAACGCACAGCCGGCTTTTGACGAAGAACTTGTGGCGTCAGAATGCCTTTTGGAGATCGAAACCGTGCAATCTGGAAATCAGTTGGGAATCTATCTGACAAAGAACCGTGCGACGGTCGTATGCGTGGCTTCCCAGGGCCGGGACAGGAAGCTGCTCGATTGCTTCTCCGTTGGCGTCGAGGGCGAGGAGGCGACCCCGCAGGGTTTGTGCGACCGCATCGGCCGGGCTTGCGGCGAGCGGAAGATCCGGTTCTCCGAAGCGGCGGTGGCCCTGGATTGCGCCTCGTTCATGCAGCACTCGGTGCATAGCGAGTTCACAGACCTGCGGAAGATCGCGGCGACAGTCCGATTCGACACGGAAGAGACCCTGGCCACGGACGTATCGGATGTTTCGGTGACGTTCCGAGTCGCGTGGAGCGATGACGAAGGGTCGCAGCTCGACGTTTTCACGGCTCGGCGGCTCATCCTGACGGATATCATTCAGGGCCTGCAAATCAACAACATCGATCCTGTGGCGATCGATCCGGACGTCTACTGCCTGTCGCGGTATCTCCTGGAGCACGCAGCCGGGCAGGGAGAGTCTGAAACCGCCACGCTGTACGCCGTGCTCTCCGACAGCCAGGGGTATCTGGTGGTCCTCTCGGGGCAACGGGAATTGGTGAATCTCCGGACCATGTTGATAGGGCCTACTCAGGACAGGACCTCCTTGTTGAGCAGAGAGGCTTTGATGACTGCGGGGCTTTCGGCGGGGAACGCGGTGGGGAAGATCCTCGCATTCGATGTCCGCGGTGAATTGGCCCTGCAGTCTGTAGGGGAACGGACCGGCCTGCCCGCGCAGGCGTGCGAATTGGCGGCGATGGCGGGTGTGGATTCCACCCAGGTCGCGGACTGCCCGAACATGGTCGATTTTGCCCTCGCATACGGCGCCGCCCTGGGGCTGTCGGACAAGGTCAACAGCGTCAATTTCCGAAACGATCATATGCCCTTTTTGGGCAAGAAGATACGCGTGCAGAGGTCGGTCCGGTTCCTGAGCATTTCCCTGACGATTCTGTTCCTGTCGTTGGGGTTGTTCTTCCACGCCCAGCTACTCAAGGAGAACCAGAACCGCCAGTCGCTGCGGTCGGCGTTTGAACCGGACTACCTGGCTGTCATGCCGGGAAAGAAACAGCTTCCGGACAAGATGAAGACCGCCGTCTATGATCTCAAGAGAGCGCACCAGATCTTGGTGGCTGAGAAGACCGGCGTCGGCGCGGACCAGGAGTCGGTGACGGCCCGGATGACGATGGTGCTCCAGGCGTTGAACGGCTGCGCCGAACGGACGGGCCTGGACATCGATTCGATCAACATCGCGGGTTCGAGCATCATCCTCAATGGGGCTACGTCCGGCCCGACCGAAACCAACCTGCTGTTCGAGACCCTGGCAAAACAGGGGTTCGAACTGGGCAATCAGACGCTCGGCGGAGGGGACAAGGACAAAGGCAAATTCACCGTGACTCTAAGCGTCAAGAAACGGGCACAAGGGGCGTGACCATGCGTGATCTCCATCGCAATCCGATTCTGTACTACCTGCTCATTCCGGCGTTGATCGGGATATGGCCGCTGCTGGTCTGGGCGGTCTATCTGCCGAAGACCCAGGAGGCTTGCATGGACGACCATGCGCAGTTGATCGAGGGTCAGACCCAGATTCTGCGCATCCTGGAACTCGATCCGGACCGGACCAAAGGCGCCGATCCCAATCGAGTGGTAGGAGAGTTTGTCTATGGCAAGGCTGTGGAAAGCACCGCGAATCTATGCGGCATCCCTCGAGGGTGCCCAACCACGATTACGCCCATCATCACCGTCAATGGCAAGCGGCGTCAGGACGCCACGGTGAAACTCAAGGACGTCAGCATCGTCCAGGCGGCCAAGTTCCTGTCGCACATGCAGTCCAGCTATGTGAATCTCCAGTGCGACAAACTGAAGCTGACCCGGCGGAAAGGGATGCCGGATCAGTGGGAGGCGGATCTTCATTTCATCTACTACTACTAGGGAAGTCCATCGTCCCGGCCCCAGAAGTTGTGCGTTGCCATAATACCCTTGCTTAACACCTCCAGGAGCGGACATATCACTATATGTAGTAGGTTCCCCATCTTCTCCGAGGTGCGGCGAATCCCTCGGCCGCAGAATGACATGCCGCAGCCGTTCTGGAGACAGATCGTCCTGGTACCCTCAAAGAGTGGGCTTTGGGAGCCGTCCATCAGCATTGATTCTGCGTAAAAAGTCGTCCTTGTCCTCGTGAACTTCTCTAAAGTTTTGAAAACCCGCATGTCGATATCAATAGGGAATTGGTCATCAGAGAGAAGTGCGGAGCACACAACATATTGTGGTGTCGGGGGTCGCACCGATGGACGATGCGGCCCGGAGAATGTAGAGTCTCGGATAGGATATTCTGAATGTCGAACCTCGGTTCCAGCAGGTTTGCAGAAGACGGCCGCGAGTGGGTCAACCCTCTCGATGCGGACCTCTCGCAGGACAAGGATATGGTTATGGAGCAGATCCTGGACAACATTCATCACACCCCCCTGGGGCAGGTGCTCAAGAAGATCGCATCGATGCCGGAGGTCCGCCGCAAGAAGGTTCTCCAACTGCGGCGTGAGATCACCGAAGGCAAGTACGACGTCGCAGACCGCCTCGATATGGCTTTGGACAAAGTCCTGGAGGATCTGATCGCCTGACGGTCATCTAGCGAATGATGTCGGGAACATCGTCGTCGTCCATGTCCATATCCAGGGGCCTATAGCCCGGCAGTTTCGACTTCTCCACTTCCTCCTTGAAGGCCGCAACCACCTCTCGCTGGATCCGTTTTCTGCACTCCAGATTGATCGGGTGCGCGATGTCGGCATGAAGCTTGACTTTTCCTTTGGGATCCTGCTTGGCCCGGTCTTCCTGTAGGGGGTGCCCGCAATTGTTGCAGTACTTGGCCCTGAGGTGATTCTTGCAGC
Source organism: Planctomycetota bacterium (assembly GCA_012517265.1). Taxonomy (GTDB): domain Bacteria; phylum Planctomycetota; class Phycisphaerae; order Sedimentisphaerales; family Anaerobacaceae; genus PLanc-01. The sequence goes on from JAAYVJ010000760.1 coordinate 21,593, forward strand.
CGCACTTCTCGCAGTGGTCGCTCATCTTCCGGGACGGCATAGCCACGAAGTATCCGCCCAGACCTTCGATGACCTTGATGTCGCGGATCACGAACTCGTGATCCACCGTCATGGAACAGAAGGCTTTGAGCCGATCATCCTTGTTCTGGACCAGCCTGACTCGAACCTCCGTTATTTTCATGTCTCTGCCTCACCGAAACCCCTACCATCTGTTGTTCCTCACGACAACACACTTGCAGCCTGTCTTTTCGGAGATGGTGTCTCGCACGTTCTCGGCTCGCTCCGAGTCCAGACAACCCAGCAAACAAAACATGGCAGAGCCGCTTCCGCTTAGGCAAACGCGCCGGTTGCTGAGCGTCTGGACTGCTTGCTTCAGGTCTCCAAGTTCCTCATGCAAATGAAAGCAACTGCCTTCGAGCATATTTGCGCACATCCCGGCCAGCAAATCAACCCTGTTTTTGTCAAGAAAGGCCGCGATCTGACCGTGGAGCCGGCCATAGAGTGCCGCGTCGTGCTGGTAGTGTGCGTAAACCTCTTTGGTAGATGAGTTTACGCCCGGGAGGATCAGAACCGCCACAAAGTCGAACCCGGCAGGGAGTTCGGAAATTTTTTCGCCTCGCCCGGTGCAAACTGCCAGAGGACCGTTCAGGAAGAAGGCGATGTCGCTGCCCAGCCTGGCGGCCAGATCCATGAGTTGGGGCTTGCTCAGGCCCAGATCCAGATACGCGTTCAGCCCGGCCAGGGTGGCCGCCGCGTCGCTGCTTCCGGAGCCGAGCCCGGATCCGGCGGGGATGTTCTTGGTCAAGGTGAGCTTCACGTCGTCGGACCGGCCGCAGGCGCGCAGGATCAACTCAGCCGCCCGATAGACCAGATTCGTCACGTCATTCGGCGCCCAGCAAGGGCCTTGGCACGCGAATTCGATGCCTGCCCCTGTTGCCCGTTCGATCATGATCTCATCGAACCAGTCGATCTTGGCCATCACCGTTTCGAGTTCATGGAAACCGTCCGGCCGTTTGCCGGCCACCAGCAGGCTCAGATTGATCTTGGCAGGGGCGCGGACGAGCAGGCCGTCGCCGATGCGTTCGAATTGTCGTATGTCGTTCATGGATCGTTTGTATCTGCAGGAGGAAGGGACCAGTTGGAACCGGCGCCGCCGGACACGGATTGACATTATAGTCCTGGGCGTCTATGCTGAATAGCTTATTTCAGTCGGTGAAAGCGACGAGGCTCGAATGAACGAAGTTGGCAACGGGACAGTCCGAGGCGACGGGGTCGTGTGGTGGCACTGGCACAGGCGACTCTACGACTGGGTCATTCATTTCGCCAATACGCCCCACGGCGTGACGGCGCTGTTCGCGTTGAGTTTCGCCGAATCGAGTTTCTTTCCGATCCCGCCGGATGTCCTGCTGGCTCCGTTGACGCTCGGCTCGCCGCGGCGGTGGCTGCGGTTTGCTCTGGCCTGCTCGATCGCCTCGATTCTCGGGGGCGTTCTGGGCTACGGCATCGGGGCCTTCCTCTGGGATGCGATCGGCGGATGGGTTCTGACGCACCTGGGCTCCATCGGCCTGACGCCGGAGAACTTCGCCAAGTTCCAGGGCTGGTACGCCAAGTACGATTTTTGGGTGGTCTTCACGTGCGGGTTCACGCCGCTGCCGTACAAGGTCTGCACGATCTCCGCCGGGATCGCCGGGATCAACTTCCCGGGTTTCGTCATCGCGTCGGTGCTGAGCCGATCGGCCCGGTTCTTCATGGTCGCGGGTTTGATGGGTTGGAAAGGCGAAGCGATCCGCCCGGTCATCGAGAAGTACTTCAACTGGTTCTCTCTGGCGTTTGTCGTCCTCCTGATCGGAGGGTTTCTCGTGATCAAATGGGTCCATTGACATGGATGAGGCACAGAAACGTGTCTTGTTGCGGGTTGCGCGGGATGTCGTCCATGCGGTAGTCTGCGGCGGAGTCCAACCGCAGGTGTCGTGCGACGACCCGGCGCTGCTGGCGCATTGTGGGTGCTTCGTCACTCTCAAGGTCGCAGACCGCCTCCGCGGCTGCATCGGCCAGTTCATCTCCAATCGTCCCCTGATCGAACTGGTGGCGGAGATGGCGGAGTCCGCGGCTTCCAGGGACCCGCGGTTCGTCGATGATCGGTTGAGCCCGCAGGAACTGGACGACCTCGACATCGAGATCTCAGTGCTCAGCCCCCTGAGGCGCACGAACGACCCCCTGAGCCTGCGCCTCGGCGTGGACGGGATCTACATCAAGCGGGGCTACGCCTCCGGCTGTTTCCTCCCCCAGGTCGCCACCGAGACCGGTTGGGACGCGAACCAGTTCCTGTCCTACTGCTGTTCTCACAAGGCCGGTCTGCCGCCGGATGCCTGGAAAGACCCTCGCACGGAGGTGTATCTGTTCACCGCCGAGGTGTTCGAGTCTCCGGCCAGGAATCTCTGACGTCCCCGGTGGAAAAGTCATATCTCGCGTCCCGCCGATTTGCTATACTTTCCATGGATTGTGGTCCGTCGTGCAGAGGTCGTCTGCACGGTCGCCGGACAGTCTCCAAACTGGGGGATGATTTCCGCGTCGATTACCGGACCTTGGGTGACTGAGAAGTATCGCGACAGGGAGGAGGTACATGGCTCGGAGTCTCCTTTCCGCTGCCATCATTGGAGTATTGGGGTTGGCCGGCTGTTCCCGCTCGGACGGCCCGCGCATGGCGTCCACCGCGGGGGGGCCAACCGTACCTTCGCAGACCTCGCTGGTCGAACGGCTGCAGAGCGAGCATCTGCCGGCCCTCCTGTCGGTCGAGCCGTGGGGGAGCGGTTTCGGTCCCGGGCTCAAGCTCACCACCGACCACTATGAGATCTTCACCACGGTACAGCAGCCGCTGATGCTGCGCAGAATCCCGGGTTTCGTCGAATCCGCCTATCGGGGCTACAACGACCAACTGGCCGAGCCTGTCGAGACCGGGTACAAATTCACCGTGTATCTGTTCGCGGATCGCAGGCAGTGGGAGGAGTTCACTCGCGATTTCGCCGGCGAGCAGGCCCCGGTGTTCTGCAAGATCCAGACGGGGGCCTACTACCTCAACGGCGCGTGCGTCGTCTACGACATCGGCGCGGTCCGGACGCTGGCCGCGGTCGGGCACGAGGGCTGGCACCAGTTCAACAGCCGGCTGTTCAAGTACCGTTTGCCGAGCTGGCTCGACGAGGGCGTGGCCATGCTCTTCGAGGCCAGCGTCTACGAACAGGGGCTGTTCCGCTTCGATCCTTCCCTGAACATCCAGCGGCTGGGCGCTCTCAAGAAGACCCTGGCCACGTCCAAACTGATTCCGCTCCATGAGCTGATCGTCACCAGCCCCGGCGAAGTGCTGGCCTCGGATCAGACCGAGACCGTCATGGCGTTCTACAGCCAGTCGTACGCGCTGGTCCGATTTCTCCGCGAATCCCGCTACGGAATGCGTCTGAACGCCTACCGCAAGTTGATGCAGGACGGACTGTGGGGCTTCTGGCCGCTCGACGCGTCGATTGGCGCGGTCGCCGAGAATCGCAACGTCCCCCGGACGATTTCGTGGAATCGAACGGTCGGCCGCCTGCTCTTCGACCGCTACGTCGGCACCGACATGGAGCAGCTCGACGCGGAGTACCAGGCCTTCTGCCGCCGACTCGTCGGCGGGATGGCCTTCATCGAGATCGAAGACGGCGATCGATTCGCCGCGAAATGAGGCCGGGCGCGAGCCTTGACGCTCTGCGGGCATCCGGCCTATACTTGAAGATCCCAGCACGGATTTCGGACTTGATGTTTCGGATTTGAGCCTATGCGGATTGTCCTGGCTTCGACTTCACCCCGGCGCAGGCAGCTTCTGGCCCAGGCCGGCTATGTCTTCGACGCGGTTTCACCGAAGCTGGACGAGTCCGCGTTCGTCCGCACGTCGCCGACCACCAGGGGATTCGCGGAGGAGTTGGCGCTGGCCAAGGCCGC
>JAAYVJ010000761.1 GCA_012517265.1 Planctomycetota bacterium
GACTCGGAGGTTGCGCCGATGAGCTGCAGGTGCGGATAGGCGTCCAGGCCGACATCGTTGAGCGTCAGCGACGCGCCTTGAGATTCGCAGGCTGCGGCCAGCTCATAGCAGGGCGTGAAACCGCCGAAATGGACGTCGATCTGCGCGATGTCGCACGCCTTGGCGGCCAGCCACGCCGCACGGCCGGAGTATGCGTCCGCCAGGCTCTTGAGGGCACAGATGGGCGTCTTGACCTGTGCCGTCAGCTCGATGTAGCGATCGCGCCAGGATTCGGTCTCCGGCATGGGCGATTCACACCAATCGTACTGCAAAGCATCGAGAAGGCTGCCGACCCGCAAAGCGTCTTCCAGGGTGTATGTGCCGCTATTGTCCGCCATGCACGCGAAGCCCGGGCCGACCGCCTCGCGAACGGCCGTGTAGACTTCCATATCCCGATCGGGAAGCCCGACGCCCGCCGCTCCCTCGACGCCTGCCCCCGGAGCGAAGTTGGGCCGGATCTTGCAGCCGTGAACGCCCGCTTGCTTGCAGGCGAGGGCATACTCGGCGTACGTCGAAGGATCGCCCAGGTTGAAGTCCGTGGTCACATACGCCCTGACGGATTGCCGCTGGGCGCCGAGCAGGGCGTGGACGGGCTTGTCCTCCACGCGGCCCACCAAATCCCACAGGGCGATGTCGACAGCCCCGAGAGTGCCGAGGGGCAAGCCGCTCTCGAAGAGCTCCCGCCAGATTTCGCTGGGCGAGCCGATCACCCGACCCACCAGTCGGTCGTGGATTGCGCTGGCGGTCTCGGCTGTCGGCATCATCCAAGCGGCAACGTCCGCCCATCCATGGATTCCCGGCTCGGCGGTGATCCGGACCGCGCAGCGGCGGTCGGGTTCGTTTGCAGGGCCGCGCAGACCGGTTTCGTAGAGGAACCACTGGATTTCGGAGATGGCGATCGTCTCGGGAACGTTCAGAAGGAGCAAACCCCGAGCCGCCGCCCATTTGCTCATGGCGGCCGCGAGCCCGGCTACCCTCAGAAACGACCTCCGATCCATGCGCACCCCAATGCTGTCTATTTGTCAGTATAGCAAACCGGGGCGGAAAATGCAAGGATTTCCGGCCGATCACGGGGCGGCGGCCGCGGCTAGTTCCTTGCCGGAATCAGCCGTGCTGGCGGTGCAACGGCACCGGAGGTGGTCCAGGACGTTCATGAAGTTGATGTAGGAATCGTAGGGGGAATCGTAGGGATTGAAGTACTTGTGGACGTCCCCGTCGGCGAACCACTTGGTGCACATGTAGTAGAAGTGGTCCGAGGTCTGGAGCCTCCGCCAGTCGGTCAGTAGATCCGGATCGTTGGAGCTCTTGACGAGGCCTTCGAGATTGTACAATTCCGTGATGGCGTTGTGCTGCATGGGATTGCCCAGCCAGGCGGAGAGATCCCGCTCAACATCGGCCCAACTGATGAAGCAGGGCACGTCGATCGTGTCCACCGCTTCGTAGGCGGCCGCCGCTTCGCTGGGGGTCTTGAAATCCGTGTCCGGATGCTTGAGGATTTCGCCGGGCAGATGGCGGAGAAACTCGAAGATCCCGGTCTCTTCCCATTGGTGTTCTCCAAAGGTTTCGTAGTCCACAAAGAGGTTCACGACGTAGCCATTGCCGTTGACGGCATTGATCCAGTGTGCGAACTTGTCCGCCCGAAGCGGCCATTCGCTCCAGTCCCGATTGGAGAAGCGAAAGGCGATGTCGTCGCTGAGCCGGTAGTTCTTCAACAGCAGTTTCACGTGCCGAGTGTTCGGCGGCCGATACACGTAGTTGGGGCTGCGATATCCGAGGATGTGATCTGCCCCTTCGCTCAGGATCGCGTCAAAGCCGCCCAGCCGCTCAACGGCCTGGGCAAGGGAGTTGTTGTAGATCAACTCGGTGTTGCGAAACACCCGAGGCGTCTGTCCAAAGGTGTCGTGGATCAGCCGTTTGTGGGCCCGAACCTGCGAGGCGAACTCCCCCGGCGAGAACAGGAAACTCAGGGTGTGGTGATACGTCTCCGCGAGGAACTCGACACAGCCCGTCTTTGCCAGATCCTGGAAGCTGGCCAGAGCGTCCGGGGCGTACTCGCCAAGCTGTTCCAGCACGACGCCGGTGATGCTGAAAGCCACCTTAAACCGGCCCTCGTACTCGTTGATGAGATCCAGGAGCAGCCGATTCGTCGGCAGGTAACATTTGTCCGCAACCTTGCGGCAAATCTGGGCGTTCTTGAACCCGTCGAAGTAATCGGCCGTTTCGTCAAAAATCGTGTAGTGGCGGAGTCGGTACGGCTGATGGACCTGGAAGTAGAAACACACGGAAGCCATGAATCCTCCTTGATCAAGGCACTCAAGCGACGTTCAGAACCCTTTGATAGATGTCATTGACCTTGGCGGCCGAGTCCTCCCAGCGAAAACGGCGGGCCTCCGCCTGCCCGTTGGCCAGAAGCGACTGCGCGAGGACCTTGTGACGCAGAACGGCAACGATCTTGTTGGCCATCTCGAGGGTGTCCCAAAAGTCCACCTTCAGAGCATGGCGGAACGTCTCGGCTAGGCCGCTCTGTTTGCTGATGAGGATGGGCACGTCGTTCAGCAGCGCCTCCAGCGGCGCGATCCCGAACGGCTCGGAGACCGAAGGCATCACATACAGATCCGCCATGCGGTATGCTCTCTGCACCTCCTGGCTCGGCAAGAAGCGGGTGAAACGAACCCTGTGCCCGATCCCCAGCCAGGCCGCCAGCTCGATGATGCCGTGGAGGCGGTCCCCGTCGCCGGCCATGATGAACCGGACATTCGGAAGCTTCTCCAGAACCTTTTTGGCCGCATAGAGGAAGTACTCGGGCCCTTTCTGCATCGTGATCCGGCCGACGAACAGCACGTTCCGGTCGCCGGAGGCGGGCCACGGAGGTCGGGGCGTGGTTCGACTCCATGCGGAGGGGTCCACGCCGTTGTAGACGACCTCGACCTTCTCCGGCGGAACGGCGTAGCGGGTGATGACGATGTTGCGGGTATAATTGCTGACCGTGATCACCCGCGTGGCCGCGTGCATGCCCTGACGCTCGATGTCGTAGACAAACTGGTTCACGTGTTCGCCCGTGCGGTCGAACTCCGTGGAATGGACCTGAACGATCAGGGGCTTGCGGCTGCACGCCGCGACTGCGATTCCCGCTGGGAACGTCATCCAGTCGTGTGCGTGGATCACGTCGAATCGCTCCCGCTCTGCAATCCTCATCACCCGCTGGGCATATCGGAACACCTCCTGCTCCAGACTCGGGCCGTAGGGCGTCGGTCCCCCCGCAGGTTCGTCCGAAAGCTCCGCCTCAATTGCGGCACTGACCGGATGGATGGGCTTGGGCCCAAATCGGCCGTAAGCCCTTAAGCTCGATTCCACCGGACGAACGCGCACGTTTCGCATCCCTTTGACAGATGCCACACCGACGTCATCGCCCATTTCTGCGAAATGCATCGGCTTGTGTCTGGGCAGAACAAAGGTCACTCGCATGCCTCGACGACTCATTGCCTTGGTCAATCCGTGGCACGCGGTGCCCAAGCCTCCGCTGATCAGGGGGGGGAACTCCCAGCCCAGCATGAGCGATGTAATACTCATCGATTTGTCCTTCCTCCCCGTGCAAGGCGACATCACAGACACGCTTGCGGACCGGTTGTCTGAGGCATGCCGGACCTCCAACGGCAGAAATGCCCAAGGTCATCCCGTGTGTCGGCGTCCTTCGGAGCCCCCGACAACGGAGAGTCCACAATGGATGTGGTCCGCTGCCCATGCCTCTTCGATCGTATCGGCCGTTGTCAGGCGTGTGTTATCTCGCCTCGGCGGGATGCACAAAGGATGTTCGTTGTCTCCTCGCTAGGTTGCCGATCATAGCAAGACGCACCACACATCTGGCTTCGGGGTGGCGATTCCGGAGGAACCCGCCCACGACCTGCCACTGCCTTGGCCGGGCGGAACGCGCCGCTCCCGATGCCCCAAGATGCAGCTGGTTCTCTCGGTTGCTGTTGTTGTGTTGCGAGGTCACGCGCTCGCCAACAAGGACGTTCTCATAACTATACAAGTCCCTCCGGAAACGCTGGATCAGGAATACCCCTATTCCCGTGCAAGGAAAACTCGCAATTGCCGCAGAGCAGACGACGGACGGCATCCGCTGAAGAGCCTTCGGACGGATCTCTCGATGCCGCTCAAAATATGTGGCGTACGCCCCTGCGACATGCCGATAAGATCATCGACAGACACCGTACGGAACCGACAGGGCCGTGGAACGGATGGGACAACGATGAAGGAGACTGACGATGGGCAGTAGAGTGCGGGAGATTCTCGGAGCGGACGCGGACAGGATGCTGAATCACGAGTGCAAGACCATTTCCAAGGAGGCGTTGCATGCGCCGGGGCCGGCGTTCATAGACGAGGTGTTTGCCGCCACCGACCGGCCGGTGCGCGTTCTCCGCAATCTCCAGTCGATCCTCGGCCACGGGCGGCTGGGGGGCACCGGATACATGTCGATTCTCCCGGTCGACCAGGGCATCGAGCACTCGGCCGGCGCGTCCTTCGCCCCCAACCCGATCTACTTCGATCCCGAGAACATCGTCAAGCTGGCGATCGAGGGCGGCTGCAACGCCGTGGCTTCCACGCTGGGCGTCTTGGGCGCGGTCTCGCGAAAGTATGCGCACAAGATACCCTTCATTGTCAAAGTCAACCACAACGAGCTGCTCAGCTACCCCAACACACATGATCAAAGGCTTTTCGCTTCAGTGGATCAGGCGTTCGATCTGGGAGCCGCCGCGGTGGGAGCGACTGTCTACTATGGCTCGGAGGAGTCCCGCCGACAGATCGAGGAGATCTCCGCGGCCTTCGAGCGGGCGCACGACCTGGGCATGGTCACCGTGCTGTGGGCCTATCTGCGGAACGAGCATTTCGCGAAAGACGGCGTCAACTACGAGACCGCGGCGGACCTGACCGGCCAGGCGAACCACCTGGCGGCGACGATCGAAGCGGACATCGTCAAACAGAAGCAGCCGACCAACAACGGGGGCTTCAGGGCCGTAGGGTTCGGCAAGACGCACCCGGACGTCTACAGCAAGCTCTGCTCCGAGCATCCGATCGACATGACTCGCTATCAGGTGGTCAATTGCTACATGGGGCGAGTGCCCCTGATCAACTCCGGCGGCGCGGCGGGCAAGAACGACCTGCGCGACGCGGTCCTGACCGCGGTCATCAACAAGCGGGCAGGCGGCGCCGGCCTGATCAGCGGACGCAAGGCCTTCCAGCGTCCGATGCAAGAGGGCGTCGATCTCTTCCATGCGATCCAGGACGTGTACCTCGATCCGGAGGTCACGATCGCCTGATCGGACGCCGTTCACGCGATGGGCGTGGGGGCCTGTCGAACGGTGGCGAGGGTCTTGCCGATCGCTTGAGCCGAGTGGGTCAGGGCCTCCTGTTCGTCCGAGGCCAGTTGTGCATCGATGATCCGAACAACGCCGTGATCCCCGACGATGCAGGGGACGCTCAGGCAGATGCCGTGGATGCCGTATTCACCCTGGAGCAGGGTCGAGACGGTCAGCACGCTGTTTTCGTTCCGCAGGATTGCACCGGAGATCCGGACGAGCGAAAGCCCGATGCCGTAGTAGGTCGAGCCTTTGTAGTCAATGATGTGATAGGCGGAGTCTCGGACCTGCTCGGCGATCTGCTTGCGGTACCGGCTGGAATCGCAGACCCCGCAGATCTTGCAGTAGTCCCCGATCGGGATCCCGGCGACATGGGAGAGGCTCCACGCCGCGACCTCGCTGTCGCCATGTTCGCCAATGATGTAGGCATGCACATTGCGGGCGTCGATGCCGCAATGCCGGCTGAGCATGAACTTGAACCGGGCGGTGTCGAGCACGGTTCCCGAGCCGATGACGCGCTGTCGCGGCCAGCCCAGCCGCTCGAGGGCGACCTGCGTCAATGTGTCCACCGGGTTGGTAACCATGACGAGGATCGCCTCGCTGGGGTACCGGGAGATCTGGTCACAGATGGCCGTGACGATCTTCGCGTTCGTCCGGATCAGGTCCGCACGGGACTGCCCCGGCGCCTGCTTGGCGCCGGCGGTCACGACGATCATGCTGGCGTCGGCGCAATCCTCGTATTCGCCTGCTTTGATCCGCACCGGCGGGATGAACTGCAGACCGTGGGAGAGGTCCATGACCTCGCCTTCCACGCGGCCTCGGTCCAGGTCGATCAGGGCGACCTCCTCGGCCATCCCCGTCTGCAAAAGCGCATAGATGTAGCTCGTTCCCACCGAGCCTGCTCCGATGACCACGACCTTTCGTTCTCGCTTTGCCATCCGTCCACCTCGTCACATGAAGAACCGACAATCCGATTTCTCTTGCCGATTCTACTGGCGGACCGCCCCGGCGGTTCAGCCGCTCGTCACCATCCAATCGTCCCTGTTTGGCGTCTCGCCCGCGAGCGGATTCGAATCGCACCCGCGACGGGGCTTTTCCGCTTGTCAATCGGGCAGGAATCGGCTTAGATGAAGGCGTGGGGAAAGTCTCGCGCCGGGGCGGTCCGCCGCCCGGTCGCGTGTGTCTTTGCCGGATGGGATGAGGACTGGGAATTCAGTGGAGGAAACGCCATGTTCGAGACGTTGGACAAACTGATGATGGCTGGACTGGGGGCTCTGACCATGACCCGCGAGCGGGCCGAGGCGATGTTCGACGAGTACGTCAGCAAGGGCCAGACCGTCAGGGAGACCCGAACCGGTTTCGTCAAAGAGGTCATGGACAGCGCCGAGCGGACGCGGGCCGAGTTCCAAAAGCTGGTCTCCGACCAAGTCCGCCAGACCCTCTCCAGCATGCACCTGGCGAGCAAAGACGACATCGAGCGTCTCGAGCGGAAGATCGACCAGTTGCTGGCCAAGAACGTCGTGGAGTGACCCGCTTGGGGCTCTGGGGTTTGCGGCTCACGAGCCGGTTCAACCGGCTGCGGCGATACCGTCACATCGTGGCTGTCCTGATGAAGTACGGCCTGGAAGAAGTGGCCGACGCGTTGCGATCCCGCGTGCTCGTCCGCCTGGGGGAGAAGATTGCGCCGGTGCGGGTCAAGCGGATCGTGGAGGGGCCCGGCCGGCCGGAACGGTTTCGTCTTGCGCTGGAGGAACTGGGACCCACGTTCATCAAGTTCGGTCAACTGCTCAGCACCCGCCCCGACGTCATTCCGATCGAATACGTCCAGGAACTGGGGCGTCTCCAGGATCACGTCAAGCCGGAGCCGCCCGAGAAGATTCGGGCCGAGGTGGAGCAGCAACTGCACGGCAGAATCGAAGAGGTCTTCCTGCAGTTTGACGCGGAACCTCTGGCCGCCGGGAGTATCGCCCAGGTCCATCGCGCCACGACGCGGGAGGGCGATTCCGTGGTCGTCAAGGTCCGCCGGCCCGGAATCGTTCAGATCATTCAGGCCGAGTGCGAAATGCTCGAAGACCTCGCGGGAATCCTCAAGCTCACGCTCTTCCAGCACGAGACGATCGACCCGATGCAGATGGTCCGCGAGTTCGCTGAGGCGGTCTTCAAGGAAACGGACCTGGCCAACGAGCGACGCAACCTATTGCGGTTCATCCGCAACTTCGCGGACGATCCGACCGTCCATGTGCCGCGGGTCTATGAGAAGTACTGCACGGCCTCCGTCCTTACCATGGAGTACATCGACGGGATCCGGCCGGGAGATCCGGCGTTCTTGCGGGAGCACGGGCTCGACCCGAAGCGCGTTGCCCGCCGCGGTGCAGACTTCGTCCTCAAGCAGATCTTCGAGCTGGGCTTCTTTCATACGGATCCCCACCCCGGGAACTTCTTCCTCCTGCCCGGCGACGTGCTGGCTCCGATCGATTTCGGACAGGTCTCCCGCCTGTCCTCCCTGGACCGGGAGCTGTTCAACGAAATCGTGCTGGCTATCGTGGAAAACGAGCCGGCGCGCGTCGTGCGAGCCCTGGATCGCCAGGACATGGTCCACGCGATGACCGACATGGCCAAGCTGGCCGCGGGCATGGAGCAACTCATCGAGACCTACCGCGACCTGCCGGTGCGGAGCATCCCCTTCGCCACCGCGGTGACGCAGACCTTCGATCTGTTCCGCTCGAACTACGTTCGGCCGCCCTCGCAATTCACGCTCATGCTCAAGACCATGGTCACGATCGAGACGTTCGCCCGTTCGCTCGATCCGGAATTCAATCTGATCGAGGCCTTGACGCCCTATGCCCGGCGGGCGAGCCTGCGGGAGTTCGAGCCCAAGCGATTGCTGCTTCACATGCGCCAGGCGGTGCAGGACGCCGGGGAACTGGCGTCGAGGCTGCCCGAGGACGTCAACGTCATCCTGAGCAAGTTCCGCCAAGGGAAGTTCCAGGTTCGCGTGCAGCACGAGCACCTGGAGACCCTGAACAAGACGCTCGACAAGAGCTCCAACCGCATCAGCTTCGCCCTGATCATCGCGGCGTTGCTGATCGGATCGAGCATGCTCGTCGCCCAGGAGAACCTGCAGCAGGTGGGCATGTTCGGCTACTTCATCGCCGCGGTCTTCGGCGTCTGGTTGCTCATTTCGATCATCCGCGGAGGGAAGCTGTAACGGCCGACGCATACGCTCCAGAAAGGCTGATCCATGGGAATTCACAGGTCCAATCGTGCCGCCATCGCCGGCGTGCTCCTGATGGCTTCGCTGGCGAACGCAGAACGGGGCAGTCAGCGTCCGCCGCTGGGGCCGCTGGTCGTCTGCCCGGAGAACCCGCGGTACTTCCAGAACAGCCAGACCGGCGACGTTGTGTACCTGACCGGCTCGCATACGTGGGCGAATCTCGTGGACTTCGGCCCGTCGGATCCGCCGACGCCATTCGATTACCAGGCCTACATCGATTGGATGGCCGGGCTCAACCACAACTTCATGCGACTTTGGACGTGGGAACTGGTCTCCTGGGACACCAAGGCCAACGGGGAGGGCAAGCACCATACCGCGGCTCCGCACCCGTATGCGCGAACCGGGCCGGGGACGGCCCTGGACGGCAAGCCAAAGTTCGATCTGACAAAGTACGATCCTGCGTATTTCCAACGGCTCCGCGACCGCGTGGCGGCGGCGCGGGAACGCGGCATCTACGTCTCCGTGATGCTCTTCGAGGGCTGGGGGCTGCAAGCTGTACGAGATCTCCAACGAGAATCACCAGGCCTCGACGCCGTGGCAGTACCAGATGATCCGCTTCATCAAGGAGTATGAGCGGACCAAGCCGCAGCGGCACCCGGTCGGCATGACGTTCCAGTACAAAGGCGGGCAGAACAAAGCGCTCTTCGACAGTCCGGCCGACTGGATCTCGCCAAACCCCGACGGCGGCTACCGCGACGATCCTCCGCCCGCCGACGGCCGCAAGGTCGTGATCACCGACACGGACCACCTCTGGGGCATCGGCGTCAACGAAGTACTGCCTTGCCCATCTGGGCAGTCAGTACCTGGTCTTCAGGCCCGCCGACGCGGGCGATTCGGTCGCGGTGAAGGCGGAACCGGGGACCTATCGGTACGAATGGTTCGCCCCGGCCGACGGCAAGCAGGTCTCCTGCGGCACAAGCACTCTTGGCGAGGGAGAGGCTCGGTTCCCATGCCCTGTCCAGGGCGACGCCGTGCTGTTCCTGACGCGTGCGGTCTTTCCGGCCAAGGACTGGCAGGAACGCTCGCCGCAGTCCCAGGGGCTCGATTCCGCCCGACTTGACGCCGCGACGGACTACCTCCGGAAGAACTCCGGTCCCGACGGCGTCAATCAGTTGCTGATCGTCCGCCTGGGGCTGGACGAGGGCGAGCGCCGGTAGGCCGGTCAGTTCGTGTAGCGGACCGTGCCGGTGTCGTCGACCTCATAGGCCCATTTCGCGATGTAGTCGCCCGCTGGGAGGAAGTCGTCCTTCGTCTCCTTCAGTCGCGCAGAGAGAAGAGCGTCCAGCCGAGCTTGCAAGTCCCCGTGCTCCGGCGCATTGCACAGGTTGTTGAGTTGGTACGGGTCGTTCTGGTTGTCGTAGAGCAGCCAGGGGCCGTTGAGGTCTCGGACGTAGGTATACTGACGGGTTCGAACACCGCGGTACTCGCGGCCGCCCCCGGCTCTCGTCCACTGGCCGAAGGGGGCGTAGCACGCGATCAGGGCAGCGTTATCCGGCGCCGTCGATCCGTTCAGGACGCCGGAGAAATCCATGCCTTCGACAGTCTTCGGTACAGGGATACCGCTCAAACCCAACAAGGTCGGCATGATATCCGGCGAATTGATGGGCATGTCGATGGTCGCGCCGCGGTCGCCGAGCAGGGCGGGGTATCGCAGCAGAAACGGCACGCGAATCGACTCGTCGTACGGCCGCTGCTTGTTCTGGCAGCCGTGCGAGTAGAGCATGTCGCCATGGTCGCAGGTGAAGACGAAGATCGTATCCCGCTCGATCCCGGTCTGACGAAGCGTTTCCAGCAGGTCTCCGACGCAGTCGTCCAGGGCCGCAATATGGGCATAGTAGCCGGCGGCCGCTTGCTTCGCCTTGTCGGTATCCTGCTCAGGCACATTGGGACGCAACACCAGGCGGGATGGATCGAACAGATCGCGGTATTTCTGAGGGGCCGTGCCGTAAGGGTCGTGCGGCGGGCCCCAGGACAGGACGAGGAGGAAGGGCGGGCCCTCCGCGTGATCGCGAACGTAGCGCTGCGCTTCTCGCGTCTGGGCGATCGCGTCGTAACCCTCCCACTGGAGCTTGATGTCGTCGTCGGCGTAGTAAAAGGAGTTGTTGTACGCGTGGGTGCAGCCCAGGGCCTTCCAGAATTCGAATCCCTGGCGTCGTTCCCGCGGGATGAACCCGCTTCGGCGGTTCCCGTCGAGGTGCCACTTGCCGATATAGGCCGTCTGGTAACCGGCGTCGCGATACGCCTGGGCGAGGGAGGTCGCCTTGTCCGTCAGTCGGACGTCATTGAGGAAAACGCCGTGGGTCAGCGGATATTGGCCGGTCAGCAGGCTGGCCCGGTAGGGGCTGCAAACGGGGCAGCACGACACGGCGTTCGAGAAGTTGACGCTCCCGGCGGCGAGCCGGTCCAGGTTCGGCGTCCGGGCGTTCGGATCGCCGGCGTATCCCATGGCCTGGGCTCGCCATTGATCGGCGAAGACAAAGACCACGTTGGGCCTCCGGCTCCGCCTCACCCCTGCGACGGCCGGGAGATGGAGCAGCACCGAGGCCGCGCCGGCTTTCATCAGCTCACGTCTGTTCAAACCTCTCTGCACGATCGGGACCTCCATGGAGGGTTTACGGTCCCTTGTCCGCCGGCTACAATGACGGCTCTCGACGAACGTGGGTCGCGCAACCAATAGTAAATGGTAAATCGGAAATAGTAAATCGTATGGCCCTGTCAGAATTGCTGGGAACGACCTTCGAATGCCGGTGCGGCAGGACTCACCATGTGCCGATTCGCGAACTGGTCTACACGCACGACGCTTTGGATTCCCTGGGGGACGTCCTGGAACGGTGTCTGGGCGACGCCCGATCCCGCCACGCGGCGGTGGTGGCCGACGCCAGGACCTGGGAGATCTGCGGCGAGCGGGCGCAAGAGGCCCTGCAGAAGGCGGGCCTGAGGACCAGCCGCGTGGTCGTTGCCGATCGCGGGGCTAGAAGCCCGATGTGCGACGATGGGACGTGCCGCACGCTGATTGAGCAACTTCGCCCTGTCCAGCCGGACCTTGTGGTCGCGGCGGGCAGCGGGGTTGTCAACGACCTGAGCAAGTGGGCCAGCTTCGAGCTGAAGATCCCCTATGTCGTCGTGGCTACCGCAGCCTCCATGAACGGCTATTCCAGCGCCAACGTGGCGCCGACCGTCGCCGGGGTGAAGATGCTGATCGAAGCGAAGCCGCCCTTGGCGGTGATCGCCGAGCCGACCGTCATCGAGCGAGCCCCTCGGCAGATGACGACCGCGGGTTTCGGCGACACGATCGCCAAGCACCAGAGCAATGGCGACTGGATCATGAACAGCCTTCTTCTGGGCGAATACCACTGCGCGTTCTGCGCCGGAATCGTGAGCGAAATCGAGCCCCTGTACCTCGACCATCCCGAGCGCATCGGCCGGGGCGAACCCGAGGCCGTCCGAGGACTCTTCGAAGCCCTCTTCTGGACCGGGACGGCCATGACGCTGGTGGGCAGCAGCACGCCGGCCAGCGGAGGGGAGCACCTCCTGAGCCACACGCTCGATATGATGGCGGAATCGCGAGGCGAAACCCACGATCTGCACGGCCGCCAGGTCGGCGTGGGCACCCTTCTGTCCGCGGCCCTGTTCGAGCGGGTGCTGGCGATGGAGAACCCGGACACCGGCACCTTTCCTCCTGTGGTCGAGGAGGGGGTCTGGGGCGCTTCTTCCGTCGCCTCGGCGGTGCGAGAGCAATACGAAGCCAAGAGGCCGAAGTTGGAACTGCTGCGAGAGAGAATCCGCCGCAAGGATCTCTGGGACCAGGTCAGGACGCGCGTCGCGGCTGAGGTGAAGCCCCCTGAGACCATTCGCGACTGGCTGACGCGAGCCGGCGGCGCGACCTGTGCGGCCGACGTCGGCTGCTCCCGTCAGCGGATCCGCTCTGCGATTCTGCACATGCACGAGATTCGCAAGCGTCCCACGATCATCGACGTAGCCTGGCTGACGGGGGTGCTGCCCGGCGCCCTCGACGACATCCTGGACCAGTGGTTGTGAGACCCTTCTGGGACGCGGCAAGGCAGTCCGCCACGTGGTCTGTCAGGGCTCCAAACACGTGCTGCGGTCGAGCGATTGCAGGGCCGCGAATTCGTCCTCGGCGAACCGAAACAGCTTGTGAAGCCCCACGCGCGTGAAGACCCCGCAGATGTTCCGGGAGACCGAGCACAGGACGAGCTGTCGGCCGGCCGCGCTCTGGAGCCGGTCGAGAATCATGAGATTGCAGATCATCGCCGAGGACAGAATCTCCACAAGGGAGAAATCGACGATGATGTCGCAATCCGTTCCCGTCCCGGCGGACCGCACCACCCTCTCGAGTTCCTTGCCCGACTGGGGCTCGGCCGGCAGGGTGATTAGCAGAACGTGTTCGGACAGATTTTGGATTGCCATATACGACCCCTCGCACCCGAAACGCCCAACCGCACCCGTTCCCCCACGGTATTATCGGAAGACTGCCTACATCGAAGATCGCTGCTACATATAATCTACAACGTCTCTGGGGAAATCAAAACGCCAAACCCAGGAAATCTCCGGGTCTCTGGCGGATCCGCCTAGGATGGCTCAGGATGGCTCCCGCGGCCAGCTATCGGGCGATTCGACGCGTCTGCGTGTTGAAACCCCGTGTGCCAGCCGTTACACTGGCGGATCGCGGTCCACCGTTGGGGTGGCGTGCGATTGCCTGGGCAGGTGCCATGCTGAGATTTGTGACGGATCGAGAGATATACGACCAGGTCGTCTGCGGGGCCGTCCCCAAGGCAGTCAGGTTTCTCTGGCTGGCTACGGCGGACCTCAAGGATTTGCACGTTCACAAGCAGGGCAGGATGGTTCCATTCCTGGAGGTGCTGTCGGACTTGGTGCGGCGAAACGTCGAGGTCCGCCTGCTTCATGCGAAAGAGCCCGGCCCGGCCTTTCGGGCCGACTTCGACCGGTATCCGAGCCTCTCGAAGGGCCTGGAACGCATGCTCTGCCCGCGGGTGCATCTCAAATGCGCCGTCGTGGACGGCCAGTATGCCTACACAGGCAGCGCCAATCTGACCGGGGCTGGCGTCGGGGCCAAGAGCCTCCGCAGGCGGAATTTCGAATCGGGCGTCGTGACGACCGACCCGGCGATGATCGGCCGGATCATGGAACAGTTTGACGCGATCTGGCGGGGCTCGCACTGTCCCGAGTGCGACAGAAAGGAGTATTGTGATGAGCATGCAGGGATTCTGCCCGGCTGGAGAGCGGAGAGCCCCCCCAGGCGTTGACGGCAAGACGAAGTGCTATGGGTATCTGGACATCGAGACGACCGGATGCAGCCGGTATTCAGATCTGACCGTGGTGGGCGTGGGACGTGTGCAGGGGGACGCGCATCGATGCGACCAGCTCTACGGCGGCCAGATCACCGCGGACGCGGTTCTGGGCATGCTCGACGGCATCGACGAGGTCTACACCTACAATGGGCGCCGATTCGATCTGCCGTTCATCAAGCAAAGACTGGGTCTGGACGTCCGAAGGCAGGTGCGTCACACGGATCTGATGTACGACTGCTGGCGCAGGAACCTCAAGGGCGGGTTGAAGGTCGTCGAGGTCCGTCTCGGCATTGCTCGCGGCCTTCCCGACATGAACGGGTACATGGCCGTCAAGCTCTGGTGGGACTACGTCAACAACAACGATTTGGAGGCCCTCCGGGTGCTTCTGGAGTACAATCGGGAGGATGTGATGAACCTTCACGTTCTTCGGGAGAAGCTGGGCGTGGCGTAGGCCCGCCGGCAGACACAGGACACGGACCGACATGCACGTATTGATCTATGGCGGAGGCGCGGTGGGACTGGGGATCGCCAGTTGTCTGATCCGCATGCCCAACCGCGTCGAGATCCTCGCCAGGGAGCGCACGGTCGCGGCCCTGAGGGAATCCGGCCTGACCCGCACGGGGATCTTCGGCCGGACTCATGCCCGGCCTGAGGAGTTCGTCTGCCTGGAGTCTCTGGCGGACCTGCAGGGATCGGAGTTCGACCTCGTCCTGGTCTGCACGAAGTCCTTCGACTCCGCGGCGGCGGCGAAGGATCTGGCGGAACACGGCGACCGGATCGGCGGGAAAGCCCGGCTCGTGCTCTTTCAGAACGGCTGGGGCAACGCCGAGGCCTTCTGCGAGCATTTCGACAAGGACCGAGTCTACAACGCCCGCGTGATCACCGGCTTTCGCCGGTCGAGCCCGGCCGAAGTGGAGATCACGGTCCACGCGGACGCGATCCACGTCGGCAGTCTGTTCTCGGCTGACCTCTCGGCCGTCGAGCCTCTGTGCCGAGCCATTCGGGACGGCGGCATCCCCTGCGAAGTGACCGATGCCATAGAGAAGGACCTCTGGGCGAAGATGCTCTACAATTGCGCCTTGAATCCTCTGGGCGCGATCCTCCGCGTGCCGTACGGCGCCCTGGCAGCAGAAGCCTCGACCCGGATGCTGATGGACCGGATCGTGGAGGAGGTGTTCGCCGTGATGGAGGCCGCCGGGTACAGGACGCACTGGAACCGGCCTGAGGAGTTCCTCAGGGTGTTCTATGAGAGACTCGTGCCCGACACCGCCGGGCACAGATCGTCGATGTTGCAGGATATCTCCGCAGGCAAGCGGACCGAAATCGAAGCCCTCACCGGGGCGGCTCTCAAGCTGGCCGAGCGATACGACCTCGACGTCCCGCACACCCGGGTCGTCCACAATCTCATCCGATTTATCGAAAGCAGTGCATGGCCGGCAAGAGAATAGACGAACACACCCTGGAAGTGCTCGAATTCGAGGAGATCCGCCGCACGTTGGCGTCGTTCGCCGCCAGCGACCTGGGCAAGGACGCGGCCCGCGGGCTCTATCCGTCGGTGGACCTGCGATGGGCGGCCGCCCGCATGGCGGAAACCACCGAGTTGACCAAAGTCCTGGACCGCGGCGAGCGGGTCCCCATGGCGGGCCTGAGAGACATCCGGCCCGTGCTCAGCGAGTTCGGCAAGAAGCAGTCGGTCTTCGAGCCCGCGGAGCTGATGGAGATCGCCGACACGCTGGCGGCCAGCGGCCGGTTGCGGTTGTTCCTGACGAATCTGGAGCCGGCCGAGAGCGCGCATCTGCGGGCCATGGGCGAGAAGCTCGGGGATTTCGAGGCGACCGTCGAGGAGGTCCGCCGGTGCATCGGAGGAGACAAACGCGTCAAGGACGACGCCTCCGACAAGCTCCGCGAGATCCGCCGCAAGATCACGCAGGTGAGCGAGAACCTCCACCAGCGGTTCATGAATCTCGTGGCGTCGCCGGCCCTGAAAAAGGCCATCGAGAACGACAACTACATGATGCGCCATGGGCGGCCGGTCATCGCGGTCAAGTCCACCCACCGTCACGCGATTCGCGGCACGGTCCTGGACCGTTCGAACACCGGCGCGACGCTCTATGTCGAGCCCGACGAGCTGGTCGAGCTGAGCAACGAGCTGGAGGACGCGGTTTTCGAGGAGAAGAAAGAGGTCGGCCGCATTCTGTGGGTGCTCACCAAGATGGTGCTGGACCAGCAGGACGCCATTCTCGACAGCGTCAAGACGCTGTCGCTGGTGGACCTGACGTACGCCAAGGCCCGGTTCAGCATCGCCTACGGCATGAACCCGCCCGATCTGACGACGGGGTCCTCGCTGCAGCTTCGCGACGCCCGCCATCCGCTGCTGCTCCAGTTGATCAGCCGCCAGAAGGGGTGCGGCGTGTCGCAGTTGACGAACGAGGTCGTGCCGATCGACGTGCGTCTGGGCGACGACTTCGATCTGCTCCTGATCACCGGCCCCAACACCGGCGGCAAGACCGTCGTCCTCAAGACCATCGGCCTGCTGACGGCGATGGCCCAGAGCGGCCTGCACATCCCGGCCCGCGCCGGCTCGCGGGTCTCGGTCTTTCGCCAGATCTTCGCCGACATCGGCGACGAACAGAGCATCCAGCAGAGCCTGAGCACCTTCTCCGCCCACATGCGTCAGGTGGTCAAGATCCTCGAACGCACCAACGGCGGCACGCTCGTTTTGCTCGATGAACTCGGCGCGGGGACCGATCCGACCGAAGGGGCCGTCCTGGCCACCGCCATCCTGGACAGACTGATGCACAAAGGCGGCAAGGTCGTCGCCACGACGCACCTGGGCCAGCTCAAGTCCTTCGCCTACAGCACACCGCGGGCCCAAAACGGCTCCGTCCAGTTCGACACGGAGACCCTCCAGCCGACGTACCGGCTGATGATCGGCACACCGGGCAGCAGCAACGCGATCGTGATCGCACAACGGCTGGGCATGCCCAAGGAGGTGATCGGCCAGGCGACGGCTCTCCTGGCCACCGAATCCGACGGCACCTCCGAGCTGATCAATCAGATCCAGGCGACCCGCGAGGATGCCGAGCAAAAGCGTTCGGAGGCGCAATCGATCCTGGACGAGGCCGATGCCGCGAGGGCCGAGGCAGCCGAAAAACTCCGGCGAATCGAGGAGGAAGGCCGGCATCTTCGAAAGCAGGCCGATCGGGAGATCGACGAGTCCATGCAGGCGATCCGCCGGGTGGTGGACGAGTTCGCGGCCGGGATGCACAATGCCCCGGCGGCCTGGAGCCAGAAAGCCAGGACGCTGGCCGAACAAGTGGCAGCATTGGCGTCCGGCACGGCCATGGCGCAGCGGCACGCGGAATTCATCGCGGGTCTTCGAAGAGGCGACGGCGTTTTCGTGATCCCGTTCCGGCGGGAGGGCCTGGTCGAGCGAATCCGCAAGAGCCGCGGGACGATCATCGTCCTCGTGGACAGCAAAGAGGTCGAGGTGCCGTTCCGCGACGTCGCCAGGCCCGACGGCGCGTAAGCACTTAGCCGATCGCCCGCGTCAGGATCGCGGTGAGCGCTTCGTCGCTGAGCTTGACCGGGTTGCCCTGCATGCTGCTTGCCTTGCGGGCTCTCTCCACGACGAGGGGAAAATCGACGGTGGACAGGCCGTGCTTGCGCAGGCCGGGCAGACCGAGAGCCAGGCACAGTTCACCCACCCACGCCACGCCGTCGGATGCGTTGGCTGTATCCTTGCCGGTCAGGATCCGGCCGATCTCGTCGAAGCGGGCCAATGTGGCCGTCGCGTCCGAGTTCTCACCGCTGTCGGCGGCGAGGTCCTGCAGAGCCTGCACGTTGGCCTGCATGACGAAGGGCAGCAGTCTGCCGCAGATCACTCCATGCGAAGCGCTGGTCATCCCGCCGAGCGGTCCGGCGAACCCGTGGACCGCGCCGAGCTTGGCGTTGGCCAGAGCTATGCCCCCGAAGAGGCTCGCCAAAGACATGTCCTCGCGGGCCTGGGCGTTGGCGCCGTCTTCGAACGCCGGTCTCAGAGACCTCGCGGCCCTTCGCATTCCCTCGCGGCAGACCCCGTCCGTCAGCGGATTGGCCTTGTTGGAAACGAAGGCTTCGATCAGTTGGGTCAGGGCGTCCAGACCGGTGCCGGCGGTCAACTCCGGCGGCATTGAGTGCGTCAGAAGCGGATCGACGATCGCCTGCCGGGGGAGCATCAAAGGGCTTCGCACGCTCACTTTCACCTGCCGATCGGGCACTCCGAGCACGGCGTTGTAGGTGACCTCAGCGCCGGTGCCGGCCGTCGTGGGGACCGCCAGAAGAGCAGCCGCCGGCTCCCTCAGGGGCCTGCCCTTGCCGACTATTTCGAGGTAGTCGAAGAGGTCGCCTCCGTTCTGGAGCATCGCGGCGGCGACCTTGCCGACATCCAGGACGCTGCCGCCTCCGACGGCCAAGACGAGGTCGGCTTTCGCCTCGCGGGCCGCGGTTACGGCGGCCTTGGCCGTCTCGGTGGTGGGCTCGCCTGCGACGTTGAAGATCGTCAGGGCGACACCCCGGGATGCGATCGCATCGAGCAATCCTTGCAGGCGATCCGTCTTGCTGCCTGCGACGACGAAGGCCCGGCTCCCATAGCCGGCGACCAGGGCGGGAATCTGCTCGGCCGCCCCGGCGCCGAACACGATCCTGCGCGCGGTGGAGAATTCGAATTTCATGGCATCCTACACGGTCAGATAGTCCCAGCCGTCCTGGCCGGGGAAGACGCTGTTGTACTTCACGCTCGTGCGGGGCTCGGCCATCATGCTCTCGACCGCGTCCCGCCATTTCTGGTAGTGCGTCGTTTCCTTGTGCCGGGCCGGATCGTTCGGGGTGCGATAGACCTCCACCAGGACGAACCGCGTCGGATCGTCTTGCTGTTGGATCACGTCGAATCGGGCGATGCCCATTTCGCGGACGCTCTCCTTGGCGTTCTCGACGCTGGCGGCGCGGAACGCCTCGACCTGGTCGGGCTTGACATGGACGAATACGTGGACCACCAACATAGCTCACTCCTTACCGGCGGCTCTTTTGTCCGGCAGTGTAGCACGCGATGGGAGGGAACGCAACCCGGTCGGGCCGAGGAAATGACGCCTTCTCAGGCCATGACGATCGCCTCTAGACGATTGACAAACGCCTGCGTTTCCGCTATCAGGGATGACGCGCATGGCGGCGATCGGGCATGCGTCCGAATCGAAAACGGTTGGAAACGGAAGGGCACAGGCACGGATGGCGATTCTGGCAGGGATAGACGAGGCGGGCTTCGGGCCGCTCCTCGGGCCGCTGGTGGTGTCGTCCGCGGCGTTCTCGGTCGAGCCGGCGTTGCTCGCCGCAGACCTGTGGGAGACGCTCGTCAAGAGCGTAAGCCGGTCCCGCAAACACCTCGGAGGCAGGCTTCTGATCGCCGACAGCAAGAAGGCGTTCAACCGGGAGGAGGGGTTGGGCCACCTGGAGCGGACGTCGCTGATCGCGCTGGACTGCATGGGCAGAAGGCCGGCCGAACTGACCGGATTGCTGCAGACGCTGTGCCCGGATTGCCTGCCTCGGTTGGCGGAGTATCCCTGGTACCAAGGCATGCACGAGTGCCGACTGGCGGTTGCGTCGGCCGATCAGCGGATCGCGGCGAAGGTCTTCTCTGAGGACTTGCAGGTCCACGGCGCGACGCTGTCTCATTTGAAGACCTGCTGCCTGGACGTCGCCTACTTCAACCGAATGGTCAACCGGGTTCGGAACAAGGCCCAGGTGCTGTTCATCGCCGTGACGCAGTTGATCCAGAGCCTGCTCGATGCGTTCCCCAAGGAGACCATCCACATCCAGGTGGACCGGCAGGGGGGACGGGCCCATTATCGCGAGAACCTCCTGCGGAGCTTCCCCGCCATGGAGTTGGCGGTCCTGCAGGAAGGCGAAGAGTGCAGCGCATACGAGATGCGAGCCGGCGCCCGGGTTGTCCGGCTGACGTTCGAGATCAAGGCCGACGACCGCTATTTGCCGGTCTCGCTGGCCTCCATGGTCAGCAAGTACATCCGCGAGTTGCTCATGGATCGGATGAACGCGTACTTTTCCGGGTTGGACGCGGAACTGAAGCCCACGGCCGGGTACTGGCAGGACGGCCAGCGATTCGTCGCGGACCTGCGAGTCAGGCTGCCCCATCTGGAAATTGACAACGAGCGGCTCGTGCGATGCCGATGAATGGAGGCCGAAGTCCCGCGACACAGACGCTCGCGGTTGTGGAAACGATCCACCATCCCTGGTTGTTGGGGTCAAAGAGTCCATGGTACATGAGCATAAGGAACAGAACTGGCTGACCACCGCATCCCTGGGGATCATCGCCGCGGTGGCCCTGGCGATGGCGCTGGGCTATACGCGCCCCGTGATGGTCCCGTTCGTTGTGGCGTTGTTCATCGTCGCGCTGGTCTCGCCGGTGGAGGACTTTCAGGTCAAGCGGCTCCGTTTGCCTCGCTTCATCGCGATTCCCGTGACGCTGCTGGTGGTCATGGCGGTGATCGCGCTGGTCTTCTTTCTGATTGCGCAGGCCATCACGACGATCGTCTCGACCGCCGGCGAGTACAGCAACAGTTTCGAGTACATGGCCAACAAGCTCATTGAGACGGTGGAGTACATCTACCCCAAGGCGGAGCCGGAACCGGCCGCAGCGCCCAATGACACAGGTCCCTTGCCACCCGCGACCCCCAAGGACGTCAGGAAGGCTCCCCCGAAGCCCGGGCCGCTCGTGCTGTATCCCATGCTTGACGAGGCGGAACGAGCCGCGGTCCTCGACGTCAAGCCGCCTTCCACGGCCCCGCCGGGAGAGGTCCATGAACCCAACGGCATCTCAGCCGAGGTGATTCAGGAGGGACTTCCCAAGAAGACGCCGCGAATCGATACCCAACAAATCGTCAAGGACCTGAAGAACTATGTCTTCAACATAGTCACCAATGCCTTCGGCACCATCCTCGGGCTGATCTCGAGCATGCTCTTTGTGGTCATCTTCGTCCTGTTCCTGCTCTTGGGACGCAATCCATACACGACCCATTCCCAGGTCTATTCGGATGTGGTCGGGAAGATCCGCAAGTACGTGGGCATCAAGATCGTCGTCTCCGCTTCCACGGGGATACTGGTCTGGGTGACCCTGACGCTCATCGGACTCAAGCTCGCCGCCGTCTTCGGGATCCTGGCGTTCCTGCTGAACTTCATCCCGTCCATCGGGTCGATCATTGTTACATTTCTTCCCGTCCCCATCGCCGTGGTGCAGTTCCAGTCCTCGCCGTGGCTGATCGTCCTGGTGGTGGCCATCCCCGGCGGGATCCAGAACATCTTGGGCAACATCATCGAGCCGAAACTCCAGGGCGAGGGCCTGAACCTGCACCCGGTCACGATCCTGCTGGCCCTGTCGTTCTGGGGATTGCTCTGGGGTATCGTCGGCATGTTCCTGGCCGCTCCCATCACCGCGGCGATTCGCATCGTGCTGATGCAGTTCGACATGCTCCGGCCGATCGCCAAGATCATGGCGGGGGATTTCACGAAGTCGCCGACTTCAATTCGTCCTGGAGAAACCCGATCTGACGCAGCTCTTCCCGAATGATGCGGTCGAGCATGTCCTGACTGGCCGGGTCGCGGGCGAAGTCCTTGAGGCCGCGGTAGAAGATGATCACTTCGTTGGCCCGGCGGACGGCGTCTTTGAGGATCTGCCGTCTGTTCTCCCGACCGGTCAGGCGGGTGGGAGGGTCCTGCCGGGTGGCGAACCCCGCCAGGCCGGACATCACCTGGGGATTTGAGAGCACGTAGTTGTCCGGGTCGAACGTGCCGAACTCGCCGGTCTTCTCGGAAAACCGCTTCCTCATCCGGGCCCAGATCTTCTCGTGCTTGGCCTTCCACGTGGCGAGCCGATAGTAGATGTCGCGGAGCGAGGCGTCGTCGAACAACTCGGCGGTCTTGAGGTAGAACTTGGCCCCCTTGTGTTCCACCTGCTCGGCGATCTGCAGGATTTCGAAGACGTTGAACTTCGTTTCCACGCGGCTTTCTCTCGATCCTCTTCCCACCCTTGGCCCAGGACAC
>JAAYVJ010000762.1 GCA_012517265.1 Planctomycetota bacterium
GCCACACCCCTTCTTGCGGGCACGGTGCCGGGCCGGTACGGAATGTGTGTTTGCATCGGGCTGTGTCCCGGTTTAGAATGCCGGCGTTGTTTCCAACGGTATCGAGGGTTCAGACAAGGAGAAATGACATGCGTGCACTGAAAGTACTGGCTCTGGTCGCGATGGTGGCGTTGGTGTTCTGCCTGGGGGCCAATCCGCCCGCCAAACCGAAGCCGATCAAGGTCCTGCTCATCACGGGCGACGACGTCGGCGCCCATCCTTGGCGCGAGATGTCCGAGACGACGCGGGAGATCCTGGTCAACTCGGGCAAGTTCGACGTGAAGGTCGTGGAGGACCCGCTGATCCTCGAATCGGCGACCGCGTTGAAGAACTACGACGTGATCGACTTCCTGATCTACTCGGCCAAGATGCCCGAACTGCCGGCCCAGGCCCAGGAGAACCTGCTGAACTTCGTCAAGGGCGGCAAGGGGTTCTTCGTCCAGCACCTGGCCAGCGCCTCGTTCCCCAAGTGGGAGGAGTTCGGCAAGTTGTGCGGCCGCAAGTGGGTGATGGGCACCTCCGGCCACGGACCGCGGGCGGTCTTCAAGGCCAATATCGCCGACAAGCAGCATCCGATTACCGCCGGCCTGAGCGATTTCGACGTGGATGACGAACTCTACGCCAAGCTTCAGGGCAATGAGAAGATCCAGGTGCTCGTCACCGCGGATTCCGACTGGAGCAAGGCCACGGAGCCTCTGGTGTTCATCCAGAACTACGGCCAGGGCCGGGTTGTCCACAACGCCTTCGGCCATGACCGCAAGGCGTTGATGACTCCAAACGTGCAGAAGATCATCGCCCGGGGTACGGAGTGGGCCGCGACCGGCAGGGTGACGGAGTAGGCTGGTGATCCGTGACTCGTGGCCCGTGCCTCGCGTCGCGAGAAGCGTGCAGGGTGGGTTCTCTACCCAACCGTCAGATCTCGACGGGGGGCAGGGCAAGGCTGAAGACCTTGGTCTGCCCCCCGTTGTTCTTTGGGTTTGGGGAGCCCTTCGACTCGGGCGCGTCAAAAACGGAGGAGTACGGGGTTGATCGGGGTGGGGGGGATGGGGTATAAGAGGTCGTCTCGCTGCGCGGCAGTGGGGTATGGATTGGTTGGAGGGGTGGAAGAAGGATTCTTATGTTCGAACGATTCACCGAGCACGCGAGACACGTCATTGAGCTGGCCGGGCGCGAGGCGCAACGGTTCGGCAACGAATACGTCGGCACCGAACACCTGCTGTGGGGGCTGGCCAAGGAGGTCCACGGCGTCGCGGCGACCGTGCTCGAGCGTTTTCACGTCGATTTGAAGCCCTTGCGGCGGGAGATGGACGAGATGCTCAAGACCCGGCCGCACGTCGACGATGTCGAGAAGCTGCCGCAGTCCGTCCACGTCAAGGAAGCCATCCAGTATGCCGTCGAGGAGGCGCGCGCGATGCGCCACAACTACGTCGGCACGGAGCATCTCCTCTTGGGCCTGTTGCGCAACCCTCAGGCGGTCGCGGCCCAGGTCCTGGCCGATTACAATCTCGACCTGGATCCCGTGCGGGAAGAGGTTCGCCGGGTGGTGGCCGCTGGGGCCGGTCAGGCCATGTGCGACGTGAGAATCCCGGCTGAGGAGTGAGTCGCTGATCTGGCGGGCTGTGCGGTTGGGCAGGTCACCGCGATTTCATCGCGAAGGACCTCCAGGTAGGCGTGTCCGGATTCCCGGTCCGGCTCAAGGTGATTTCCCTCCGCCCATTCGTTCCACGACTTGACGAAGATGATGCGTCTGTCCTCATCGTAGCGACTCGCTGCAGCCACGGCTTCCCTCAGGTGCAATCGGAAGAGCTCGGGTGTGGAGCCCGCCAGGACCACGCCGTCTCGCCCGCTTCTCGGGGTGTTGTCCCAGTTCGGCAGAACCGTGGGATAGTATTCCCATGCCACGTTTCGCTTCGTGAAGCCGGGGATGGATTCCCGGTAGGAATGGACGTAAAGCGGCTTATGAATCATCCGCCTGACAAGAGGTCCCAGCAGGGGCTGACGTTCGATTTTCCGGCGCACTCGCTGGAGGTATCTCAAGGGGCAGAAACTGATCTGGATCGTCCCGGCGTCAAATCCATGTTCCACGGGGTTCCACTCGGCATGGGGGGCCAGAGCGACCAGGTGAAGCCCCGGAAGCCCCGCCTTGGCCGCAAGCCCTCTCCAGAACTCCAGCACCCTGGGGCATTCCGGAATGTGGTGGGGGCGGTAGATGAACAGCAGTGGCTTGCCGTCCACGCGGACGTACCGACGATCAAGAAACGCGCGCAGAAGGAAATCGAAATGGCGTCGGTAGTCCTCGAAGCCGGGGTATTTCTGTTCGATGAGGATTCGATTGGGAGCCCCGTGCCAGATTCCGGTCCACGTCTCGTTGGCCCATCCCAGGCAGAACGGGAAGTCCGGCGATCCGCTCGCCAACACCTCGTCGAACACGCGTTCCAGGATGCGGACGCCGTTGCCAAACCAGTAATGCCAATAGCAGAAGGCCTCGATCCCGTATTGCCTGGCCATGGCGGCCTGGGCCTCTCGCGTTTCCGGCAGCCGTAGATCGTAGAATCCCAGATCTGCAGGCAAATGCGGCTGATAGTGGCCTCGAAACAGGGGTCTTGCTTTGGCGACGTTTGTCCACTCCGTAAATCCTCTCCCCCACCATTGATCGTTCTCGGGGATCGGATAGAACTGGGGCAGGTAGAACGCGATGGCACGAACGCTGCAATTCATGTTGTCTTCCACGGTGAGTCTGTTCACAGGTGCTGCAAATGCTGATTCGGACGATCTTCGGATAGGAATGCCCCGTTGTCGGCAAGGCCCGAAGGGGCGGTCTTCTCAAGCGAACGGTTCTTCAGCGGGCGGAGTCCGGTGTCGGCGGAACGACCTCATCCCCCATCCCTTTGCGTCTCCGTGAAGATGTGCTCCACGGACCGAACATAAGTACCCACGTCGAAGCGTTTGGCGACGACATCTCTTCCTGCAGCGCCCAGAGACTTTCCAATGTCGGGATTGCGATACAGGTGGACGAGTCGCTCCGCCATTTCCTCCGGCGCCTGTGGGGCGACGAGATAGCCTGTTGCACCATCTTCAATGACTTCGCCGATGCCGCCTGCATTGACCGCAATCACGGGAGTGCCGACGGCCATCGCTTCGATCAGAACTCGCCCGAACGATTCATTCCATGACGGCATGACAAGAGCCTGGCACCGGCTCAGAATCCGGAGTACGTCGGTTCGGAACCCGGCGAATGTGACTCGATCCGACACGCCGAGCTCGTCGCACAAGGCATGGAGGTAACTCTTGAATTCACTCGAGCCTTCGCCGATGAGCAGGAGGCGGATGTGGGGAATCTCCCCGCGCGCGGCCGCGACGGCCCGAATCGCATCGTCCGGAGCCTTGATCTTCTGGAGAGAGCCGACGCAAGCCACCAACCAGTCACTTGCCTCGACGCCATCGGGATCCACAGGGGAATCGGACTCCTCGTTTTCGTCCTCGTCCACGGGTTGAGCATTGTAGACCACGTGGAATCCTCGCGCGGTATAGGATTCGTCGAACTGTCGGCCGCTCGCCTGGGAGTTTACGACGATCGCCCTGGAGAGCCTTCTGATCAGCTTGAACAGCAGGGGCTGCGGAAGCACGGAGATCAGATCGGGGTTGTTGGGAAGGATTTCCCGAATGTGCCAGACATGCGGTCTCCGTGTCAGGAAGGCGGCCACGGCGCCCGAGAAGACGACCGAGGTGTTTGTGTAGACCAGATCCACGTCTTCCCGCCGGATCAGCCTGCAGAGTCTGAAGACGGCTCTGAGTTCTCGGTAGAATCGTCGCGGCAGACTGGTTCTATCCGATTTCATCCGCACCCACCACGGACACGCGATGCGGAAGGTGCGGATACCCAGGGCGGCCAATTCCCCCTCCAGGGGACCGGGATGAGCCAGGATCACGAGCGGCTCGAAAAGACCTCTGTTCATGTGCTTGAGCAACAGAAGCAGGCTTCGTTCGGCACCGTAGAGGCTCGCCCCATGTGAAACGACTA
>JAAYVJ010000763.1 GCA_012517265.1 Planctomycetota bacterium
TCCGAAAGGAATCCCCCCGAGGCGTCACGCGTCAGCGTGGGCGTGTCTCCTTCTTTTCATTCTTCTCTTTCTTCTCATTCTTGTTAGTTGTCACTCGTTTGTCATCTGTTTGTCGTTCGTTTGTCATCTGCTTGTCGCCTTCGGGCGGATACGTGTCGTAAACTCTGCGAGCAACGATGGTTGGAGTTCTCCCGAGGGTGGTCGCTTTGAGGCACGATGAACCCACTTCAGTGACCAGGACGCGACCGAGTTTCATAGGGCTACGGCGCCATTTTGTCCTATGGAGGAACCCATAAGTCCCCACGAGAACGAGCCGCACACGTGACAAGTCCTTCAGCGAGAGTCCGCCGACAGATCCACCCACGTCGGATCGGCGTCGTCCGCCACAACCGAACTGCCCAGCCGGGCGTGGTTGGCGTTGGGGCTGATGTCGTGGATGATCTGGCACCGCTTTCGTGACCAGGGACAAACGCACATCATCGCGCGGTCGCAGTCGCGGCCGGTCGTCCGGAGTCTCGTCCGACGTTCTTACGCAGGACCGCCAGCAGGACTTCAATCTCCTGCTCGGT
This sequence comes from Planctomycetota bacterium, assembly GCA_012517265.1. Taxonomy (GTDB): domain Bacteria; phylum Planctomycetota; class Phycisphaerae; order Sedimentisphaerales; family Anaerobacaceae; genus PLanc-01. Next base: position 570 of record JAAYVJ010000763.1, read on the forward strand.
GAAGTTCCCGGTGATGATGGCGCGGCTCCCAAGCGGCGCGGAGATGTTGGGCATGGCGACCACCGTGCCTTCGACGACGATCGCCAGATTCTCTTGGACATGGGCCGCGGTCAGATCGTCAAAGAGAGAAGCGCCTTTGTCGTTGAAGGTCAGTCCAATGGCCGCCCGGCCACTGGCGTCTGTGGTCCTGTAGACGCTCTCCAGACCCCAGGCCTGGCTCGCCAGGATCACGTGGGGCGGCCGGTTCCACAGCAGCACATACGCCTGGCCGTCGGACTCGCGGGCAATTGCGAAGGGCTGACCGGTCAGGTCCGTCCGGATGGGGAACCAGGCGAAGTCCGACTCGGGAAAATCGCCGCCATGCGTACGCATCTGCTTGAGTGTCTCGATCAAGCCGGCATCCAGATCAATCGACCGCGGCGCGATTCGGAACTCCAGCGTCCCCTGGGGCTTCTCCGGCTCGACAGGACCGCCTCCGCTGACGCCCCTGTCGGCCGGAATGCGAGAGTACTTCAGCGTGCAGCCCCTCTCGTTGGCCGCGAGGATCGTGACTTCGTATCGCCGGCCTTCCTTCGTGACGACGGTAATCGTCTCGGGCAGGCTCTTGATGAGATGGCCTGTGACGGATGGTTCGCCGGTCTCCTCCCCGGGCGGGTCGGACCTGGCGTCGCGGAGGAAGATCAGCGTGGGGTCGCCGAGATCGACGTCGTACAGGACGTCGCCTTTGCCCAGCTCGCGAAGAGCCTGCTGGGTCTTCTGCAGCTCCGGTCCCACGGGCGGCAGCGGGACCAGTTCGCCCGTCGCCAGATCGAGAACCACCGGCCGCTTGTCCAGCTCCGGAAGAACGATCTCGCGCAAGGGTGAAGCAGTCACAACCTCCGGGGCAGTATGGCGAGCATCCGATGATCGCGCGTGAATGTGAAGATGTGTCTTCCGGCCCGGCAGGAGTGAGACGTTCTCGAAGTCGATCCGCATACTGGGCCGGGTCTGGAATTGAAACTCCTCAACATCAGCCAAAGCCACCTTAGGGAAGTCGGCCGTAGTCTCTTGGATGAGAGGGCCGTTCTCATATCTTGCATTGTGATGGTAGACGATACGACCATCGCTCAGGAGCGCGGCGACGCGGGAAAACCGATCCGGGCGGCCATGCGACACGGTGATCATCACA
>JAAYVJ010000764.1 GCA_012517265.1 Planctomycetota bacterium
CCCGACCGGGATCAAACCGAGCAGCTTCGACTCGTCGGGATGGAAACGGAACACCGCGATGGCGTTCTGAGTCCCGTTGGCGACGTACAGAGTGTCGCCGGAGGGATCGAATGCCATTGCATTGGGGCTGGCTCCGAACAATTCCGCGGGACTGGATTTGGCCCAGATCGTCTCGACCACCTTGTCCGCGCGGACGTCGATCACGCTGAGCGTGTCGCTGCCGGCGTTGGCGACCACCACGTAGCGTCCGTTCGGCGAGGCCGCGATCGCGGAAGAATGCAGTCCGACCATGATCTCGCGGACCGGACCCTCCTGGTTGAGATGGATCACCGAGACCGTGCCCTCGCTGGCGATGTGGCGCACGGGATCGACTCGAACGCGGGTGCCGCGACCTGCCGGGCCGGTGAGGCTGTTCTCGTCCGGGACCCGGCCGCCCCAGTTGCTCACATACGCCTTGCCGCCGACCAGAACCACGTCGTACGGCGCAACGCCCACCGGCCAGGACCGGAGCATCTGACCGGTGTTGGCGTCGATCTCCGCCAGGCGATTGGACAGGTTCAGAACCACGTACAATCGCTTTCCGTCGCGGGAAATCGCCAGGCCGGACGGGATTTCCTCCTTCCGCCAGGGGGCGTTGGCGGCCGGCAAGCCGATCGAAGACACCGCCCGGATCCGGCCGTCGGGCTCGACGCCGAACACCTTGATGTCACCGTTGACGTTCGCCAGGTAGATCCGCGACCCGTCGGGGCTGAACACCAGGCCGGTGTAACTCAGTTGGCCCGATTCGTCGGGCTTGAGGATGTGGGAGGAAACGTCGTTGGGACCTCGCATTTCGCTGGAGGGCAGCTTGACGCGCTGTTTGACCTCGCCGGTCTGGGGGTCGACCAGCACCAGGTCCTGCGTCTTGCCCGACGTGATCAGCAGGCGACCGTCCGGGCTCAGCGCCACCGCCTGCGGCCTCATACCGGGCAGGTCCACCTGGACCCCGGCCGGCGTGAGAATCTGATGGACCGGCGTGATGAACCTTTGCGGCCCGGCCCGGCCCACCGGCTCCTTGCCGGCAGAATCCGCGGTCCGACAGGCTCCGGCCAGGATCAGCACAGACAGAAGCGTGATGAACGTGGGGATCGACTTCGCTCGCCCGATCGGGGCATTCACGTTCTTCTCAACCATCGCAATTTCCCTTCGAATCGCCTGGAATTCACCCGACGCGGATCGGCCCGATCCGCGTCCACGATCTTCCCGAGTCTGTCCTATCCGAATCGCGGTCGCCTGTCACGTTAGGATCAGCCGAGTCTCTCCGGGATCTCCGTCAACGGCCCCATCCACTTCAGCTCGCGCTCGATGTCGTCGTGCATCCGATGTCTCTTCGTTACGTCCGCCGGCTTCGGGCCGCGAATGTCGATCTTCGAGAGGTCCGCCTGTCCCACGCCGGCTTGGCCACAGAACCCGAGATACCCTACCCAGTCCGGATTGAGCCCCATCACTTCGACGCCCACGCGGTCGGCGGCCACGTAGTCCGTGGACGCGATCGCGATGCGGGAAGCCACCAGCGTGCCGCTGCCCGGACCGTTGCCTTCCATGCCCTCCCATCCGTCCAGCACGGTCGCGCCCCAGTACGGCTGGAGCCGCTGGGCCGTCTGAACGATGCCCAGGTGAGTCTGGCGCACCCCGCCGTGATAGAGCCGCTTGTCGTTCCATCGCTGGCTTTCGCCGCGGGCGATGTGCAGGGGAGCCCCCAACGCCATGTTCTTGAGCGAAAGCGTCGCGACGACCGTGTTGTGCGTCTTGAGCATGGCC
>JAAYVJ010000765.1 GCA_012517265.1 Planctomycetota bacterium
CGTCCGCGTGGACCTGCGAAGACTCAGCACGATCACAGACAACAACGGCGCGATCGGCTCGCGGGTGCGGGCCCGGGTCGTGAAGAACAAGATCGCCCCGCCCTTCCGCGAGACCGAGTTCGACATCATGTTCGACAGCGGAATCAGCTACGAGGGCGACCTGCTCGACCTGGCGATCGCCGCGGACATCGTCCAGAAGAGCGGCGCGTGGATCAACTACGGCAGCGTCCGCCTGGGCCAGGGCCGCGAGAACGCCAAGAAGTACCTGATCGATTATCCCGAGGTCCGCAGCGAGATCCGAGATAAGGTCATCGAGGCCAAGGGACTGGTCCCCGCGACGAAGCCCTCTGCGGCCGAAACCGCGGAGTCGGAAGACTGATCCCGTGGAAACACCCAGCAGATCGAGGGGAGAATGATGAGTGAGTCGGCTAAGCCGTCGCGAAGAGAAGTCCTGGGCATGCTGGCGTCCGCCGGCCTGATCGCCAATGCGCCGGCGTGGGCCGCGGACTCCCCCGCCGGGGCGGAACAGACCCAATCGCGATGGTGGAAGGGCAATCTGCACACCCACACCTTCTGGAGCGACGGCGACGATTTCCCCGAGATGGTGGCACAGTGGTACAAGGATCGCGGCTACCACTTCCTGTCGCTGTCCGACCACAACCGGCTCTCCATCGGCCACCGATGGATGGAGGTGACGGACAAGCAGAAGGCCGCGTTCGAGCGGTACCTCGCGAGGTTCACGGATCGCTGGGTCGAGACCCGCAAGGGCGAGAAAGGGCAGACCGAAGTCCGGCTCAAGCCCCTCTCCGAGCTTCGCTGCCTGTTCGAGCAGCCGGGGCGGTTCCTGATGATCCAGGCCGAGGAGATCACCGACAAGCCCCATCTGAACGCCATCAACCTGCTGGACCTGATCCCCCCTCAGGGCGGCGCGACCATGGCCGAGATCCTGCAGAACAACGTCAACGCGGTGCTCAAGCAGCAAAAGCAGACCGGCCAGCCCATGCTGGTCCAGATCAATCATCCGAACTTCCAGTGGGCCCTGACCGCCGAGGACATGGCGGGCATTCAAGGGGCGAGATTCTTCGAGGTCTACAACGCCCACGGCTATGTGAACAACGACGGCGACGACCTGCGGGCGAGCACCGAGCGGATGTGGGACATCGTTCTGGCCGCGCGGCTGTCGGGCCCTTCGGGCGAGATCCTGTATGGGGTCGCCACGGACGACGCGCATAACTATCACAAGTTCGAGCCCCGCGCCGCCAATCCCGGGCAGGCGTGGATCGTGGTCCGGGCCGGCCGCCTGACGCCGGAATCGCTGATCCGCGCCATGAATGCGGGCGATTTCTACTGCTCCACCGGCGTAACGCTCAAGGACGTCGCGTTCCAGGACGGCCGACTGACCGTCCAGGTCGATCCGGAGCCCGGGGTGACGTACAAGATCCGGTTCCTCGGAACCCGCCGGGGCTGCGACCTCACCGGCCGGCAGGTCGTTAATGCCGAGGGCAAAACCGTCCGAACAACACATAGTTATAGCCCC